>JABHOU010000589.1 GCA_018695085.1 Opitutia bacterium
AAGGAGCCGGTGAAATCCGTGAGCGCGGAGGACGAGATGGGAAAGGTAGCCGCCCTTTGCATCAAGGCACTGCTGGAGTTTCTAGGCCATTTGGCCCTGCTTCTCTTCAGGCTGGCGACCGCATTGATCGGCAAAATAGGGGGCTTTCTCGAAAGAACGAGAGGCCCGAAACAACAAGAATCAACTGCAAGAAAAGGAGAAATACTAAAATGGTTTCAATAATAGACAAAAACGAAGATACAAAACCCTTCAGCGTGGATCGAGGCAGGTTGTGCCAGATACCCACGCCGAAACCGACCTTGAGTTGGTGTCCGCTGCCGCATTCTAGACTGATGGATTCGGTGGAGGACCAACTGAGAAAACGAGGCTATCGGGTTCACGACTCGACCTGCCTGCTGAGCCACGGAGGCGACCGATTTTTCGGAACCGTCTCCATCTCGAATAGAGAAAATCTGGGATACCGAAGAATGATCGGAGCCAGAAATTCGCACGACAAATCCCTCGCCGCAGGATTGGTTGCTGGAGCGAAGGTGACGGTCTGCAGCAACGGCTGGTTCTTCGGCGACGAAATCGCCCTCAGCCGAAAGCACACCTCACGCCTGTTCGAGGATTTGGACGAAAGAATCGAGGCGGGATTCGCCCGGATCTTCGAGGAATGGGAAAGAAACGACCTGCGGGTCATGAACTACAGGGAGAGGCAACTGGACGACAAGGAAGCTCACGATCTGGTCATCCGTTCGGTGGACGCCGAAGCTCTGGCACCGTCAGCCATACCAAAGGTGTTGCGGGAATGGCGAGAGCCTTGGCACAGCGAGTTCGTCCCGAGGAATGCTTGGAGCTTGTTCAACGGCTTCACCGAAATTCTGAAGGGCAAGCCCCATCTGTTGGCCGATCGCACGAGGATCCTTCACAGGGTCTTTGACGAGGCCTTTGGCATTGCCTAGGCGCGGGTCTTGGTAGCTGGGAGAAACATGAAAAAGTCCGCTCCATCGTGGGTGGGCTTTTTTTAGGTGTCGGCGATCATAGATGAAACCGCGCTCGATCTCGGACCGAGGAAGACGTTTCCATCCTCTTTCGTCACTACGTCGAGGTCGCCGAGAAGATCGCTGAACGAATCCAGCCGGTCTGCCATCCAAGGCAAATCCAACCCGCCGAAATTGCTCGCTTGGCCGACTTGTTCGAGACCGTCGTCTCCGATGGCGAAACGCAGTCTCTGAGTATTGCCGTCGAAACGAGACAAGGCGATTCTTATGTGCTGAGAGAAAACCAGTTCGTTGAAAACTTGAGCGAGGAATTTTCGAATGGATTGGGATGATCTCGATTCCACCCAGTCGATGAACCAGTTGATGCTCATTCTGTCCGAACCTCCCAGAGAGAATTCCCCCGAATTTCCGTTGTTCCTCCTTCTATTCGCCACTGGGGATAACAACCCAACTGGGCATCGCTTTGGGAAGTGGCTCCCCATCGCCTCCGTTTTTGCCGAGGCATAACCCTTTTGCCAACCAGTCTTCCCATTCGTTTATGCCGTTTGAGAATCTTGGTCAACATCCGTAATTTCCAGTCAAATCATCCGTGCTACCTTTAACTTAGTCGCGACTTGATTTTGCCATTGAGTTGAGCTTAATATCTTTGGGAATGGAGTTAAGTCAGTTTACCGATTATTCCTTGAGGGTACTTATTTACGTGTCCTTGAGAGAGGACAAATTGTCTTCGGTTAAGGATATTGCTGAGTCTTACGGCATTTCTCAAAATCATCTGGTGAAGGTCGTTCACAATCTTTCCAAGTTGGGCTATCTTGAGACTTTTCGCGGTCGAGGAGGGGGCATTGCCTTGGGGAAACCGCCAGAAGAAGTAAAGGTGGGGGAGCTGGTGCGAGCCACCGAGAACATGTCTATCCTCGAGTGCATACCTCCTCGAAAAGGTGGTTGCTGCCTTGCTGGTGTTTGTGAATTGCAGTCGGTTTTGGTAAAGGCAATCGCCGCGTTCATGGCCGAGTTGGACAAGGTCACGCTGGCTGATCTGATGAAGGGTAAAACCTCCATGCTTCGGCGTCTTAATCTTTCTTGATATAGAATTACAAGCATTCTTTTCAAATCACCTTGACTAAAGATGTATGCATAATACATATTAAGGGTTGATCGAACATGTTTCGGCATTAAACCATCGTTACACAACACACCTACTCTTAAAAAATCATGAAAAAAAACATTCACAGTCTTGGCTTGGGCATTATTTTCGCCAGCATTAGCTTTGGTGCAGGTTGCTTGGAGTCGAAAAAGAATCAACCGGCACCTGTTCAGGAAAAAACGGCCAGTCTCTACGAGCGAATTGGCGGCCAACCCGCAATCGATGCCGCTGTGGAAATTTTTTACAAAAAGGTGCTCGCGGACAAGCGGGTGAATCACTTTTTCGAGGACATTAACATGAACAAGCAACGCGGGAAACAGAAAGCGTTTCTCGCTGCCGCCCTTGGCGGACCCGTTCCGTGGAAAGGGAAAGACATGCGTAAGGCTCATGCCTCACTTGACCTTAAAGAGAGTGACTTTAGCACGATTGCTGAGCATCTCCAAGCCACGCTTGAGGAATTGAAGGTGGACGCCAAGTTGATCGGTGAAGTGATGGCTGTCGTTGCCACCACCAAGGATGCCGTCCTGAATCGCAAACCCGCTAAGTAGAGAATACTTAGGCGCAGTTAAGGCAGGAAACTATTGCGGGAAAGGCTTCCAGTCGGTCTGCCATCCAAGGCGAAGAAAGCTTCTCTCGCTCACGAGCCAATTCCTCCCTCACCGTCCTGGCGACGGCCTCGACCAGGTAATTTTTTTCTAGTTGAGCGAGATTAGCAGAATGAGAACCGCCGAGGACAATACCCCTGCGACTATCACAAACATTTCGAGTCTCCCCCTTTGGGCAATGTAGTGCATCATGTTGTAGTTATTTATGGAGCTTTCCCCTATTCGGTCTAGGTATTCCTTTTTGAGACCAAGGGTGTTGTGCTTAAACTTACTGTAATCCACTTGGCCAAGACGTGCTCGGCAGCATCGACCCGGAGACTAGCCTCCCGGCTGCCAGGATCGTTTCCATGGCATGTGAAACACTTTTCCGAAATGATCGGATGGATGTCCCGACTATAGGACACCCTATCGGGAGTCGGTTTGGGTTCGCCGTTCAGAATGGTGAAAATCGTTAACACTGCCAACAACAGCACGGGTGTTCTCACGGACTTCATTGGTCGTATGTTTTGGTTTTGGTCGGTTGGGGATCACCCTCAGGTAAAAACAATTGACTATTCATAATTTTCGTAACCAGTTCATTAATCTCTTGGCCACCATCTAAATGCCCATCTCGCTTGCCAGTCTAATGGCACGAGGAAACAAAATGTTGTTTTCCTTGTGAATATGCTGATGAAGATCTTTTTCGAGATTCGCCAACGACGCCAACATGGCTTTGTGGGTATTGCATGCACAGTCCGGAACTAGGTACTCGTCCGTTAATTCGCGCAAATCACACAAAGCCGAACCTGCCTGGTCGTGCTCGGTTTCCATTTGCCGGATAGGACAGGCAATGGATCCGTAATGGAACTCACCAACGGATTTACTCTCTTCCATTTCCCTAATCATAGGGAACAGGATTTGTTCCTCCTTCAACATGTGCTGGGTCAAGTCTTCCGACAATTCCAAGAATGTTTCTCTCAATACAAGAAACCGGGGATCCTTGTCCCCGTGAGCGGTCAATACCTTCAGGGTCAAGTTGTTCAGTAGTGGAAGCTCGGAGCGCAAGAACACATGATGTGTCGACATAATATGATCAATCAATTCGGTTAGGGTGGAAAACTTTTTTTCGGAAGTTCCTCCCTCATTCAATTTTTCCACTCGATGGAGAAACTTCTTTATATCTATCCCTCTTTCCTCACATGCATGGCGCAAGGACTCCCGACCACCACAACAATAATCGATCCCTTCTTCTTCAAACAACCGAGCAAGTCCCCAATGACGGGCAACTAACTCACCGACCTTTTCACCTGCATCTATTTCAAACACCATTTAATTGCCTCTCCCTTTAATTATGCATTTTTCAAATACTATTTAGACGTAGCTCAATCACATCCCTAATCAGGGAAATCGGCGCTGATAAGGCTGCGGTAAGCAAATTTTCGAGCATGCAGGCTCCGTAAAAGCAATTCCGCGTGGTGGAGATGATGAAAGCGAGTTCCACTGTTAGACTTTCGCCAATCCGTACTCGATGGGTTCCGGCAGGTCGACCAATTCGGAAATGGCCTCGATGAGGTCGGTGAAATCCTTGCCTTCGAGGTTACCCACCAAACAATCGGTCAGGTCGGACCGTAAATCCATGTTTTTTTCAATGAGTTTTTTGAAACTAAAGTTCTCGTCGTAAAAGGCATAGACGATTTTTCGCATTACCTCGATGGCTGTCTGCATGGATTTGCCGTACGACGCAAATTTTTCGGCTGAGAGGTCACCTTGCTTCAAGGCTTCGCTCGCTGCGTCTGCCAACAGAACCCCGCTTTTGAGGGCAAGAAAGACTCCCGAGGAAAACACGGGATCGAGGAAAGCAAGGGCATCCCCCGCGAGAGCGAGCCCGTCCATGGCGCAATACCGGTTCCGATAAGAGAATTCGCCGATAACATGGTATTCACCATATTGCTCTCCTGAAGCAAGGTGATCCTCGATCCACGTATTGTTCTTCACCTCGCGGGCAAAGATCTCGGCCGGTTGCTTGGTCGAGCCATCGTATAGGTATTCGCGCTCGGCAACGATGCCCACGCTCACGATGTCCCCGCTCAGTGGAATGTACCAAAACCATCCCTTGTTCGGCAAGTAGGCAACGGTCGTGGCTCCTTCGTCCAGACCTGGATCCCGCTTGGCTCCTCGGAAATAAGTCCAGATGGAAATTTTCCTTAGCTTGGGGTCTCGCTCCATCCAGTTCTCCTTGACCGCGGAAAAACAATCCCGCCCGGAGGCATCGACCACAAGGGGCGCTCTTAATTCGATATGTCCGGATTTCTTTGAAATAACTCGTATACCAACAACACGATCTCCGTCCTTAAGAAGAGCTTGTGCCTTTGTTTCTTCAAGCACGGAAGCTCCCTTTTCTCGGGCTTTGTCCAGCAGAAGTTGGTCAAATTCCGAACGCCGCACTTGCCAAGTAGTGGAGGATGGATGGTTCATGTGCTGAAAGAAATAGAACGGTTGCGAAACCACGCCATTTTGACGAACGAACTGCACGCTGTATTTTTTTGGGTTTTCGGATTGTCGGAGTTTGTCCACCAAACCCAGTCTCTTGAGTGGGAAATAACAAAAGGGAATCAGTGATTCCCCTATGTGATATCGAGGAAACTTTTCTTTTTCCACCACCATGACCTCATGCCCCTTTTCCGCCAACAAGGCAGCCGTCGTGGAGCCAGCGGGACCGGCACCGATGACAATGGCATCAAAATTGGTCTTGTTGGCAATCACAGAGACGTTCGGTTCGGGAGAGCTTGAAATTTATTATTCGGAGATCTGTCAACTGGTGGTAATCTTTCAATGATTCGGGAATATGCTAGGTGTCAGACTTTCCGGAGAAAGTTCAAAGGTTGGTTTTCCCGGCTATATTTTGGGAAAAGCCCGGCCTTGATTCCATCAAACCCAAATAGGGAATGAATGCTTTCGGCAAAAACGCTTCGAAAGTCCGTATTAACCGGTAGGTCCCGATTCTTATAGAGATTGGGATCTTCCAAACCGTTCCATGTCCCGTAGGTTTTCTTTTCGGAAATCATTCTTCCTATGGCAAACATTGCTCCGCCATGTCCATGATCAGTTCCGTTGTTCCCGTTTTCACGAACCGTTCTTCCGAATTCGGACATTACAAGGACGAGCACGCGTTCCATTCGTTCGCCCAGATCATCTGCGAATGCAGTGATCGAATCACCGAGGTCGGCCAGTTTCGTGCCCAAGGCCCCGTCAATCGGACCTTCGTTTTGATGATGATCCCAACCGCCGTAGTCAAGCACGGTGACCTCCGTCCCCTTGTTTGCCTTGATAATCTTGGCGACGTTGGACATCCGAGCGCCGAACGGTGTTTTGGGATAATTGGAGTCTCCAGACCCGGAATCTTGTCCGATCAAGCGATTGAGTTCTTTGAGGTTTGCGATGGTACTTTTCCCGGTCGAGAGGATCTGTCCCTTGAGCTGTTGACCCGAGCCTTTCCTCTTCGTGGTCATGTTGTTGTAGCTGTCCTTGTAGATCTCCATGGTCTGGTCTGACAATCGACGAGGCATGGCCACGACCGGATAGGTGCCTCGCAATGATCTTGGGAGCTGGGGCTGCAGTACAAAGGAGCGCAGGTCTGGATCGTTCTCGGATTTCGTTTCCTCAAGATAACGGTTGAGCCAACCGGTGGTCACGTTCGGCATACCCGGGGCGGCTCTTTCCATGTAGTCTTGGGCCGAGAAATGACTGCGGGTGGGATGGGGTGAACCAACGCATATGATCGGGGCGCATTGCCCTTTTTCATACAGCTTGGCGAAACCCTTCAGGTTTGGATTCAAGGCAAAGGTATCGTCGAGTGGAATGGCTCGATTTTCGTCTTTCGTGTCCGGACCGGGCAGGGCAATGGTTGGGCGTAGTTCAGCGTATTTCTTTTCCTTGTACGGGATGACCACGTTCAGGGCATCGGCTCCGCCACGCAGGTAAATGACAACTAGGGTTGGTTTGGACCCGGTCTGGTTCCCGAGAATCCGCCCGAGGGACGATTGGGTGACTGTGCCGTTGAGGAGCGTAGCTCCTATTGCTGCGGAGCCGGATTGTTTGATGAAGCGACGTCGTGAATTATTCATGATTTCTTGCCTTTCGCATTAAGCGTATCGTTTCGTTGAAGTTGCGTTATTGTTGTTGGAAGGCCGGTGACCCGAGAGCGAGTTGAGCCATGCCGCGAAGCCCTTCACCTTTCATCAGCATGGATACTGCGGATTCGACCGGTTCTCCTGGAATGAGCATGTTGCGAACCTTTTCGGCCATCTTTCGGGGCGGGAGTTTCTTCCACGATTCAACCTGTGGAGATACCGCGCCTCGTTTGGCAAGGACTTGGGTATAGTTGACCGAGCATTCCCACCTGTATGCCATCACTCCCGGGTCGAGCCAAGCTTCCGCCTGGTCGGAATAGCCCGTTGGCACGTCACACATGTAGATGGGTTGTCCCATTTCCGTAAGCGTTCTGGCAATTGTTCCAGTCTGTTTGACCGGAGCGTTTGCCGCGCGCAACCAACTGATCACAAATTCAAAGGGTGTCTTGAATTTGGTTTTGAAATTTTCCCGCATCATGAACTCGTCACTGAAGATGATCGCGCGGTAGACCTTTCGGAGATCGCCGTTTGTTTTCAAAAATACCTGAGTCACTCGATCAATCAATTCTTGGGACGGGTTGTCGCTTACAAGATAGCGGCATAACTTCGTGGACACGTATTGAGCGGTCCCCTTGTGGCGGGCAAGATGGAGAACGATCTTTTCACCATCGCCCAAGCCCCCGTCCCCTTCGATTTCCAGACCGACTATCTTTGCGGAGTTTTTATCATGGAACCGGGGATTGAAGATGAATCCGTAGGTGTTCAATCCGTCCTCGCCCTTCTTGCGTCCACAGGTCCACCCAGTCAGCACGCGGGCAAGTTCGACAACGTCCTCCTGAGTGTAATGGTTGTCTACCCCCAAGGTGTGAAGCTCCATCAGTTCCCTGGCATAGTTTTCATTCAGTCCGGAACTCTTTGATATGTGGTTGTCCAGATAGATCAACATGGCGGGGTGTTTGGCGGATGCCATGATCAATTCTTCAAACTTGCCGAACGCATGTTTGCGGATGACGTTCTGTTCGTAGTGGTTTGCCGCGTAGCGCACCTTGGGGAGATACACGTTCAGATGGTTTCTCCAGAATTCCACGATCACCTCCTGGAATTGTCTTTCGCTTTGGGCGGCTCGAACGATTACCGAGGAAATTAGTTCGTTACCAAGTTTTCCGCGTAATTGATTGCGCTTTTTATTCAGCTTTTGCCGTTCCTCCGCACTCAAGTTCTTCTGTTCCTCCTTCGATAAGCGCTCGGGCATATAGTTTTGTTCGATCTCGTGAGACCCCATGAACAGCGAGGGATTGTTTTCCTTCAGTCGCTTGTCGAGCTCGCCATCATCAATGCTTTCCGGTTCCAGTTGCCGTTCTGCCCATTTCTCCCAACCCATCTTGGAAACTCGGTCGACCTGCCCGGGTTGCGGACCGAATGACATTCTATTCAATGCGTGAATCGCTTGTTCGCGTGGGGTCAGGGGTGTCGCGTTTTCAGCCTGCACCAACACTGTCGGGAGGAGGAAGCAGGACATGAGCAAGGCGAGGAGAAAAGTACAGTTTATGGGTTTCATAATCTTTGTTTTTATTGAAGTTAGACAATCGAAATCAGGTGTGAAACCAAGGCTTTGCTATCACGCAAGGCTCGTTTGCGGATCGCGCCACTCCGAAACGCAACAGGAAATTGCATGATATGCAAAAGGACCAGCTTTCTATAAATTGATAGATCCACAACTCTATAATAATACAATAGCCTTCGACATGCAAATTAGGACATCAGGGGTAAGCTAAATGGAATGAAAGCTCCTGCCCCACCGTTTAATTAAATGACGCTTCGCCTGATTCCGAGAACGGACGATCCCATTGATATGACTTCCTCGGTCTGCGAAGAATTCGGAATATTGATCCCTAAAGGATCAGCGTCGGTCTCCAACGATTGTTTGTCCTGCATTTCGCCTTGAAGGCTATTGGAAGGAACAGGAGAACGAAAAAATGAAGGAACCAAGCTTGCAATCAGGGAATCAACTCTCAGTGCGAGCAATTCTAATGTGGAGGGCGGCACAGACTTTGGTTTGGTTGGCAGGACTGGTGATCCTCTACTATTTGATTTTTGATCCAACAATTGGCATTCATTTGTTTTGGAATATTCTGATTCCCGTTGCCCCATTTCTTTTCGTCATTGCCATAGGTGTGTGGAGGAATATTTGCCCCATGGCATCAACTGCGCTTTTCTCAAGGCATATGGGGTTTTCAAGAAGAAAAAGATTGTCCGTAAAGCAATCGGGTAAATTGAGACTAATTGCGGTGATTGCTTTATTTCTTATCGTGCCCTTGCGGCATGCAATCTTTAATACAAATGGCCTGGCAACGGCTATATTGATATTGTCGCTGGCTTTAGTTGCAATCATCATGGGGGTACTATTCGAATCGAAAAGCGGTTGGTGTTCAAGTTTATGCCCAGTTCATCCGGTGGAGCAATTATATGGGCAAAGCAATCGATTGAGTTTGCAAAACGCTCATTGTGACAATTGCTACAACTGCGTGATTCCCTGCCCGGACTCGACTCCGGGAATTAATCCCATGTCCTCAAAAGAGACAACTTATCACAAGGCAGCTGGAGTTCTTATGGTAGGCTCTTTTCCGGGATTCGTATGGGGTTGGTTTCAGGTTCGCGACTACCTTGTAACAGACGTACACGTCGCACAACTTATTACCATTTACAAGATGCCTTTGATAGGACTTCTTGCTTCAAGTGCATTATTCTTGATATTAAAAAGATTTCTAAAAGAAAAAACTTTAATTTCCATATATTCCGCCACAGCCATTTCATGTTATTATTGGTACAGGATTCCGGCCTTGGTAGGCTTTGGCGTTTTCCCGGAAGACGGAACGTTGATTGACTTAACTGGCTCAATGCCGGAGTGGTCGATTACAGCAACAATCGTTGCTACCACTCTTTTCTTTTTTTGGTGGATTGTCGCTCGAAGAGAAAATCCTCTCAGCTGGAGCGCTAGACCACCTTATGCTTGCTTGAAAAATGAAACCTCGGGGAGGCAAAAGGGGGCAAAAGGTGAAAGTCAGCCCCTGCCCACGGAATTGCAGGCATAATTCAAGATCCGGTTCCAGTACATTCGAAAACTAAGTTTGGGGTGACCCATAACCAAGTCGGCCAGGTGTCATTGCGAGGAGGAACTTGGGGACGACGCAGCAATCCAGACGTTTAGTTTACGGACTCGCAGGGTAACCGCATTTATTGAAATTCGGGTGCAAGAACAGTTCTATGTACTTGATCTTTAAAGATTTGAAAATGGTGGAGATGGCGTAAATCGAACCTGCAGGGGAGGAGGGCTCCACCCTAGAAAACAAGGGGGTGATGAGCTTTAGGCGAAAGCGTTGACTCATAACATTGACCAACTTTCCAGATATGGACCGATGCATACTGTCGCGGATCGTCGAAAGATTCGATGAACGACTCGAAAGTCTGCGTTAGTCTGCAAATCAGGATATCGCGATTATTATAAATCGAAGGAAAGCTTTAATTGATAACAAAAAAATTACCATATTCATCAAATATTTTGTAATTGCCTAATGCTCGGCGGATGCATTGTTATAGAGCTCTAGATCTATAGTTCTACTTAAATATGCCATTGATGAGTCGTACAGGTTATGTGGAAATTTGCGGATAGTTTTGCCGGATCCATTGCGATCTCTTTCATTCTGTGCGTTGGGGTGTACGTCTGTTCACTGACATTAAGCAAGAAGGTGCAACCGACAACCCAATACCCTGGCGAATTATCCTACTTTCCGGAGCCAATAATGGTCGAACGCAAACGAATCGCATCCCCCGTCATTCGTTCCGAGCCTAGGCCCGTCGTTCGCCCCATGAAAAAAAGCGTGCAGGTGCAGTCGGAAAAAACAGTTGCGGAGGGAGCCGGGCTTTTTGCGATTAACTGCGCTCCCTGCCACCAGACGGACGGAGGGGGTTTGCCTGGGTTTGCTCCGAGCATCCGTAATCGTGACTTTCTGGCTCTTTCTTCGGACGCGCTCATTTTGGAAACGGTACGCAAGGGCCGTCTCGGCACGGCAATGGCGCCTCGCCCCGATCTTTCGGAGGAAACGGTAATGAAGATTATTGCCTACATGCGCTCCATGACGGTGGAGAATGCCATTACGGTGAAAGTCGACGATTCGCTCAAATTCTCGGGCAACGCCGAGGCAGGAAGCGAGAAATACGCAAGGTATTGCTCAAGTTGTCATGGACCCGCGGGCGAAGGTTATTCGGTCGGGGTGCCTGGTACCGGCATAGGTCTTCCCGGCTTTTTGGAGACTGTTTCCGACGACTACATTTTGCAGACCCTCAAGCAGGGCAGGATTGGTACGCCAATGCAGCCTTTCATTGGGCCCCGAGGTCTGGCAAATTTAACCGAATCCGATGCCCATGATATTATTGCTCACCTTCGCGAACTCGGGAAGCAGAAGTCGTCTGGCGCAAATGCACCAGTTGCCAAGAAAGGAGATCCCGCCCGGGGCAAGTTGAGCTATGACGTCAATTGCATGGCTTGTCACCAGTCCGAAGGTGCGGGTCGCGTGGGTTTTGCTCCGAGCATTCGGAATCGTGATTTTCTCGCCATTGCAACAGATGATTTCATTCGGACGACGATCAAGAAGGGGCGCTTTGGCACGGCGATGGTCGGCAGGCCCGATTTGTCCGATCCGGTGATTGACGACCTCATTGCATACTTGCGCTCTTTGCCAGTAGCCAATCCGGTCAAAATGAAAGTCGATCACTCCTTGTCTTTTCAAGGAGATTCGAAAAAGGGCTTGCTCAAATACAACAGTTATTGCGCATCTTGTCACGGTCCCCGTGGCGAAGGCTATGCGGTTGGGGTTCCCGGACCGGGCATTGGGCTGGCAGGTTTCTTGAGCACCGTTTCCGACGACTACATTCTTCAAACCATCCGGCATGGTCGAGTGGGAACGCCCATGAGATCATTTATCGGTGCCAAAGGCGTTGCCAATTTAAGCACCGAGGACGCGCATGACATCATCGCTCATTTGCGCGTGATGGGAAAGGAAAGCGGAACATCTCAATGAACGACAGGAACAAAAAATATCATCCATCATGAGAAGACGAAAATTCATCAAGAGTACGGCTGTCTCGGCGGCATTGGGAAATGTCTCCGCAAAGGCCTGGGCGGTTCCGCATGGCGAAAACTATCAATTGAATAAGAACGCGGCTCCGAATGACATCTTGGCTGCCTGTCCCTACTGCGGGGTTGGTTGCGGTACGATCATCAAAACGAAGAACGGCCGAATAACGCACATCGTGCCGGACAAGGATCACCCCACGAACCGTGGACTGCAGTGCATCAAGGGATTGACTTCCGCTGAGGCCATTTACGTCAATCGCCTGACCAAACCGCTGATTCGAAAGGATATGTCCGACCCTTTGCGTGGAAAGGTATCAAAGACCAAGGGCAATTACGACCTGTCTCTTTTTCGCGAAGCGACGTGGGACGAGGCCGAGGAATTGATCGCCGATCAGATCGTAGAGATCATCAAGACTTCGGGAGGAAATTCGGTGGGCCTGTACGGTTCCGGTCAACTGACGTTGGAAGGGCAATACTTGGAGAATGTTTTCATGAAGGGCATCATCGGGTCAAATACCATAGAAGCCAACGCCCGGATGTGTATGACCTCTGCGGTGACGGGCTATTTCAAGTCGCTTGGCTCGGATACTCCGCCAACCTGTTACGAAGACGTCGAATTGGCAGACATGATTTGCTTCTGGGGGCACAACCCAAGAGGAGCGCACCCCATCCTTTACTGGCGGGTTGCGGATCACAAGTCCAAGAAAAACATTCCCACCTTGGTTGTTGATCCGAGACGGACGGGTTCGGTAACGGGGCTTGAGGATATCAACCCGAAAACGAGCCATCACTTTCCTACGATCAATGGCGATATCTCAATCCAAAATGCCATGGCTCATGCCATTATCGAGCGCCATCCGGAAGCCGTTGCCTGGGATTTCCTGAAGAAGCACACCACTGGATGGGAAGCATATGTGGAAGAGGTCAAGAAGGATTACCGCCCCGAGGACGTGGTTGACCGGACCAAGATCGCTCCGGAGCGGATTTATGAGGTGGCGAGAATTTGGGCGGAAGCAAGTATTTCAGGAAGAAAGCGCGGAACCGGAGGCGTTCTTTCCATTTGGGGAATCGGGTACAACCAACACTTGCATGGTCAGCACAATACCATGAGTTTGGTCAATCTCCTCGCCCTTACCGGAAACGTCGGACGACCCGGTTGCGGGCCTCATTCTCAAACCGGCCAACCTAATGCCATGGGCGAACGGCTCACTGGTGGCTTGACCGGGCGGTTGCCATTCAACATCGGATTGAACGACGACAAGCACCGGGCGTGGTGCGCCGAGCAATGGGGAATACCCAAGGAACGACTCGATGCGACAGCTGGCATGCAAAATACGGGAATGGCCGTAGGGATGATGGAAAGAGCTCTGAAAGGAGACGTCAAAGCGATGTTCTTGATTTATGCCACGCACATCGATCTGCCGGATTCCTATCATCTGTCCCGCCCTGCCCTCACGAAAACCTTCACGGTGGTACAGGAGATCTATAAGGATGCGCCTAACAACCTGTACGCTGACGTTATCCTGCCGGCGGCAACATGGGGCGAATGGGTGGGCGGTCTTTACGTCCAATCCGAGAGAAGGCTTTACGTGGCGGACGGCACGGCCAATCCGGTCAGGGGCACGCGCCCGGACATGGACATGGTCATAGACAAGGGCAAACTCATCGGCAAGCGACTGGGTTTGGACGTGGACAAGATATTTCCATATGAGCGCAAGGCGAACGGATTTTATGACCCCGAGGAGGTTTTTCGCGACTTTTGTCGTGCCTCCAAAGGGACCGATGCCGACCTGAGTGGCATATTGGAAGTGGAAAAAGAGACCGGAAAATCTCCATACCAACAGATCCGGGAACTGCGTGGAATTCAATGGCCCGCACCCACGGCTGCAATCGCCAAGGCGGGCGGTACCAAGCGTCGATACATGGGGCAGGAGGAATACTGGCCGGACAAGCCGTACAGCGAGTTTCGGCACGCCGACGGCAAGTTGCATATCCATATGTGCCGACAGGATTACTCCCAATACCGTGAAGTGACGGATGAACTGGCCCGTGTCGGGGTAGATCCCGACTATCTCATGATAGACCATATGGATCTACTGATAAAAGCACGTGACATGGGGCTTACGCCAGAGTTGCCACATGCTGAATTCCTGGGAAGGAAAGCTGGCGAGTGCCCGAAGAGCAAATATCCGTTTTGGTGGGCCACTGGCGTTGTGTACGAACATTTTCATACGGCCAAGACAATCCGTGCTGGCACAACCCGCCAGCTTGTGCCCGAGATGTACGTCGAAATGCATCCGCAAGATGCAAAGGAACTGGGAGTGAAGGATGGAGATTGGGTACGAGTGGTCACCCGACGAGGAGAAATCGAGGCTCGTGTCTCGATCGGGTTGGATTCGGTCGTAAAACCTGCCCGCAATACCGTCCCCAAAGGATTCTTGTTCAGTCCGTGGAACCTGTCGGTGGCAGACTCGGCCGATCCGAAGAAAAACAAATGGCTGGCCAACGGCACGACTCATCGGGCTTTTGATCCGGTTTCCGGGCAGGCTGACTTCAAGAAATGCGCCGCCCGCATCGAGTTGATTAACTCCTGACAACCATGGGCGGACTTATCCGGAAGATTGATCGCGGGGGGTTTTTTCGGGCTTTCGGAGTCGGCTTTTTAGCCCCGCTTTTACTTTTGCTTGCCGATCGCCTGCCAGGAACCGCAAGGTTGCGCCGCTATCTGCGCCCCCCGGGAGCCAAGCCGGAAAAGGATTTCCTGAAAGCCTGCATTGGTTGTGGTCAATGCGCGAACGTTTGCCCAAACAAATGCATCAGTCTCGCCGGGCTTGAAAAAGGCTTGGGGGAACTGGCCACGCCCGTCATAACGGCACGAGCTCAGGCATGCATTCTTTGCATGGCCTGCACGCAGGTATGTCCCACGGGCGCCCTGAGCCGCCTTGAGCCAACCGAGGACGGTCGCAAAGCCGTTCGAATGGGGACTGCAGTGGTGTCCGAAGAAGTGTGCTACTCTTTTGCCGGTCGTACTTGCGGAGTATGCTACAGGGCATGCCCTCTTCCCGGACAAGCCATGAAGCTTGGTCTTTACGAAACGCCAAAAGTGAACGCAGAACATTGCGTGGGCTGCGGCCTTTGCGAGCAAGCCTGCGTTCATATGCCACAGGCGATCAGGGTCATTCCTGCCAATCAACTAGAGGAAAGGAGAGCTAGCTGAGATGCGTTTGGGTTGGGTAATGCTGATCGGTTCGATTCTCACGCGGGGTTTCGTGCTCGTGTTGCTTTGTCTTCTGGCTCTTATGACGTACTACCTGAATCTCAAGCAGGCGTATAACAACCCCCGCCTGGTTGAGTTGAGTCACGGTCCTGTCGCGCGAAGCGCTTACGAGTTGGCTGACAAGTCATTCGCATATTTCGGGGATCCTCTCGAGATTGCCCAAGCCAATGGGGGCATGACTTGGTCCATCAGGATTGCGGGGGTACCCTTCACTGATCCGGTCGCCGCTCTTTCGGTGCTGGCAAAGGATCACCGCTGGGAAGTCGGATTTGCAGCAGGGCTTGCAGTGCCCATATTCTTGGCTTTGACGTTTGGGCGGGTTTTTTGCAGTTACGTTTGCCCGGCTTCCTTGATTTTCTTCTCCATTGCCCGGCTCCGAGGCCTGTTGTCCAAGTGGTTTTATTTTCCCGAGATTCGAGTCAGTCGTGGTCTGGCTTGGGGTTTGCTTGTGGGCGGACTTGTTCTGGCCGTGGCGACTGGTCACGGGGCATGGGCTTTGCTCCTGCCCTATTTCGCTCTCGGGCAAACTCTTTTTCACGGGATTGCGATGGGTACTTTGTCCGTAGGTCTCGGCAGTTTGCTTGTCTTTGCTGGAATGGATTTTTTCCTCGGTCGACAATTTACTTGCCGACACGTTTGCCCAACTGGGCGAATCCTGGGCTGGATTGGTCGACGATCCGTATTTTCCATCGTCCGCGCTCCCGATGCGTGCATAGACGGTTGCAACGGTTGTGCGGATGTGTGCCCACAAGCCGTAAACCCCCGCTTGAACGAGACCCTTGACTGTTCCCTTTGCGGCGAATGCATGATCGTCTGCCCGGCCAAATGTCTCTCGGTCAAACCAAGACTGCGGAAGTCCCCATGCTCAAGCATCATTCGAACACTGATCATTGCCTTTTGTCTTTTAAGTTTCCCAAGTCCTCTCGCAGCCCATCATTTCAAGGGACTCCCCCATTACAATTACTTCGAAAACTATCCACAAGTACCTGAGGATGAATTTCTTGGTCAGGCAGGAAATTACGAAATGTCACTGGTGGCATATGATTTCCAGGGCCTTCAGCGGGAGAACGTGCAGGAACCGGGAAACGTTCGACTCTTCCTCGTCATTTTCAACATGCTTGACTCAACGGTATACAAAGGGAAATTGACTTTCGAGATCCTTGACGACGGTCAACCCGTCCATTCGAAGTTCTTTCGGAATGCGGAACTTGAAAACCTATACTCCATCCATCATGAACTTCCTGATTCCGGGGAATATTCAATACGTCTGACCCTGCATGACGCGGGCGATCTGGCTTGTGAAATCCCATTCCGGTTGTCCTCTCAGCAAACGCATTGGGGGAGATGGATTGGCCTGTTGTTGCTCGTTCTTATGACAATCACGGCAGTGGGGGCCAGAAAAGCCCGCCTGAACGTCGACCGAAAGGAAGCTCGCAAGCAAAACTCTAACCCTGACGAGGAAATCAAATGAAGGATCACGCTCATCACGAAATGGATCATTGCTCGATGACGATGGAGGGCATACCCACCTGGATGGCCGCTGTAGGAGTGGTCGTCATTATTCTGATCACCCACCTCGGACTCAAATGGTTCCGGAGAGCATCCGGTCCTGCTGCTCGCGAATCTCGTGACTTATTGAATTTCCCCTTCTTCAAGTGGTTCGTAAAACTCCCCTATTTTCCGTTGCTCATTCAGTCCGTGTCACTGCTGTTGCTCCTGCTGGTGATTGCCACCGGATTGTTCGGCGAGACCAAGGGAAACGTTGCCCCCGTCCTTACGTGGACATGGTGGTGGATTCTGCTTATCTTTCTAGTACTGGGTTTTGGAAAAGTCTTTTGCGCGGTATGTCCGTGGGAAGCCGTGGCCTCGTTCGTCACCTCGCTATCACTCAAATCACGTATCAAGAAAATCACTTACTCCAAGCCATTCCCCAAATGGGCAAGGAATATTTATCCGGCAATTTTTCTCTTTATTGGTCTCACTTGGGCGGAATTGGGTATGGACATTACGCATTCCCCGCCCATTACGGCATTACTCGGCCTTCTGATGCTCTTTTTAGCCGTTACCTTTGCCGTGACGTTCGAAAAGCGGGCATTTTGCAGGTATAGTTGCCCGGTTGGAAGAATCAGTGGACTTTATGCCATGTTCAGCCCCATGGAACTACGGGCTGCGAACACTGAAGTTTGCCGCACCTGCGAGGGACAGGAATGCTATCGCGGGTCAAGCATGCAAACAGGATGCCCGACCAACTTGTTTCCCGGTTCCCTCACTGAGAATACTTATTGCACCCTCTGTACGGAATGCGTGCGGGCCTGTCCGCATGACAACTTTGCCTTTAATCTACGTCCATTTGGCACGGATCTCTTGAAGAAGACGCGTTTCCAATGGGACGAATCCATACTCGCTATCGTTCTCCTCGCATTAACCAGTTTTCACGGGCTTACAATGACACCCGTATGGCAAGGTTGGAATGGTTTTCTGCGCGCTCACACGGGTTTTGGGCCAATCGTTGTTTTCACTGCTCTGATGATATTGATGCTTCTCGCCCCCATGGCGCTTTTTTGGGGCGGTGCCAGAGTTGCCACAATCCTTGCAGGCGAATCAGGGGTTTCCACCGGAAGAATCTTCAGGGTTTTTGCTTATGCCGTGATTCCAGTCGCGCTGTTTTATCATTTGGCGCATAATTCCATGCATTTCTTCATGGAGGCAGGAAACCTAATCCCCTTGCTAAGCGATCCCTTCGGTTATGGCTGGAATCTATTTGGAACGGTTGGAAAAACTTACGGACCGATGCTCTCCCTTGGTACTATCTGGTGGCTCCAGATAGCATTCGTCGTAATCGGGCATATTTACGGAGTTGTTGTATCCGACCGTTTGGCCGATAAGCTTTTTCGCGACAAATCCCAAGCCAAGCTCGCTTTGTTGCCACTCTTGTTCACCATGATCCTGTATTCCTGTTTCAGCGTGTGGCTCATTGCCCAGCCCATGGACATGCGTTCCAGTGGGATGTGAAGACCGACTGGATCGCACTCCGCGACATAGGCACTGTTATCTTCATGACTTGTAGGGCTCCCGTGGGTTGAATTCCTTAGATTTTTCAATCTATTCAAATATATGCCCAAGAACGACGCTCCTTACCATCCCGCCGTCCGCAAGGGCGCCGTCAACGCTTGGTTCGAGAGCCACCTCGCTCGCAATGGAGTGAAGTGATTTGAACTTTGGGGTAAGCCTACTTTAACCCTTTTTTATTTAACGGTCATCGTTCCCCGCATTAGGGCGAAATGCCCGGGAAAGGTGCATACGTATTCGTATTTCCCTGGAGCGGGGGCAGTGATAACGATGCTGTCGCTTTCATCCGGACCAAGAAGTTTGGTGTTGGCGATTACGTCTCCCTTTACACCATTTGGTACCGGATTCGTAGGTCCTGCTCCTGCTGCAAGCGCTTTTTGGCCGAATGCAACGGCTGTGACCCCCGATTTGAGAAGCACGAGGTTGTGCCCCATGGCAATCTTTGGAAGTTTGCCGATGTTTTTCAGGGTGATCTTGACCTTGGATCCGGTCTTTACCTCGAAGGCTACGACGTCGTACTTCATTAAGTCGTTGCCGGAGATGACAATTGTTTTCTCGACCTCTCTTTCATTTGTTGCGGTTTCCGCTCGGACGAATGGACAGAGTATTAATAGAGCGATGGTGGATTTTAGCGCATTCATTCTTATAAGTTGCAGTTGAGTGTTGTTGTTTGTGGTTTTTTCGTTTGGTCAGGTATCGGTAATTATCCCCGCTCAATCAATTTTGGCTTTCGAGTGAACATAGTAAATTTTTTATCCACCGAGCAAAAAGCCATAACATTAGAAGGGGAAAGAAACTAAGGAATACCGTGGTCGAGTAATATGCGATGCGGGTGTTTTCGTTGGCCGAGAAACATACGGAGCAAGCACTTGCTTGATTAGCTAGGATGAGCAATAGAATGAAACCGAACGCAAATAATTGTTTCATACAACCCCCGGATATAGGTACACGAGTGCGTATAGGATGGGCCACAAGGCGACTACGAAATACCAAAGCATGCAAGCCGCTTTGAAAATCTCATGGTCGATGTCCTCTTTTTGCCCGCGAACGAAAATAAATCCTAAATATGCCAGAGCGCAACATACGTGCAATCCGTGTATTCCTACGATCAAGTAGAAAAAGGATGCGTAGGTGCCTGATGCGAAGTTCATCCCATTACCAATCATGCGAACCCATTCACTGCCTTGAAAAAGCAGGAAGCACAGGCCTGAGACTAAGCCAACCGTAAGGAATTCTCGGTGGCGATTTTCCTTTCCCCGTTTGCGGGTTTTTTCTGCAATGGCAACGAAAAGTCCCGAAGCCAATAAAACTACTGCGTTGAATGCCGAAATGCCAATCGGCAAGGTAGGCATTTCAGGAGGAGGCCATGCCTCGGTTTGGGTGCTCGTTACAAGATAAGCACTTACGATGGCTGCGAAAAACATGGCTTCAGTCAAGATGAATAGCGCCATGCCCACGATCGGGGCAGCCGCTCTGCGTTTGTCTAGAGCAGTATCGACTGGTAGTGCGGGAACCTCGGTGGAGATATTCACTAGTGAGCGGGTTTGGTGATGTCTTTCTTCGGGTATTCGTAGATGGGATCGGGGTCGGCGTCACGATTCTCTCCATCGAAGCACAAAACCTCGGGAGCTACTCCGGCGAACAACAATATCAGAAATGCGATGCACACTGCGAGCAGGCGTCGCACCACCTTCACCTCGATGTCCAAGTGCATGAACCATGCGACAACCATAGTCGCCTTTATCAAACCTACGCCAAACGCCGTCAGCAGAACGGTTCCCACTAACATTGTGCGATTGTCAATGTTGAGCGCAAACACCGGGCCCCATATGCTAATTACTAGCAGTATGAGCAAGCTGTAGTAGATTTTTTTGTAGTCGGGATGCTTGTGTTCGTCTGTATTTTTGTTCATGTCGAAAATTTCAAAGTCCGGAAGCAATGTAAAAGAGAGGGAAAAGAAAGATCCATACGATGTCCACGAAGTGCCAATAGATGCCGATGCATTCTACTCGGTGCAGGAATTTCCCCTTTGCGGCGTCTTTTGCCACGAAGCCCATTATTACCATGCCAGCGACCACGTGGAAACCGTGAAGGCCAGTAGCCGTGTAGTAGAAGGACCAGAACAGATCGGCTTTGGGGCCGTATCCCGCGAGTATTTCCGAGGTGTATTCGTAAGCTTTCACACAAAGGAAAACACCTCCCAATAGAATCGTTCGAACTAGAAGGTTGGCCGCCTTCTTCCCGTCGCCTACTTCGGCGGCCTTGTGTGCGCAAACTGCAAAATAGCTGGATGTGAGCAAAACGAAAGTGTTGAGAGCGCCGGCATACAATTTGGTGTGAGAAGCTTGGTCTGCCCAGATTTCACCATGTCGCATTCGATACATCACGAACGACACAACAAGTCCCCCGAAAATGACGACTTCCGAAGCTACGACCCACCATGTTCCCAATCGGGCAGTTGGCAGACCTGCGGATTTTCTGCTAGTGGCGAGAGGAGGATGATAGGTTTCGCTCATTACCCGTTAGATGTTTGAGGTGTTTCAATATGCTGCGGCAAGTAGTCTTCTTTGACTTCGGGTATCCCGTATTCATAGGGACCGCGGTGTACTGTCGGTAAAGTTTCCCAATTTCCATGGGGAGGTGGCGACGAAGTCGACCATTCCAAGGTAGTGGCGTTCCAAGGGTTCTCGCCTGCTTCCTTCCCTTTCCGCATGCTACGAAAGAAATTAATGACAAAGGGAATTTGGAAAGCAATCAACACACAGGTCGCGACAGTTGCCAGAATCCGCAAGTCTTGAAGATCGTTGAGCGCGAGTTCAGGGAAGTGCCTGTAGTCGAAAATTCTTCTGTGTTGTCCTCCCAATCCGAGAAAAAACATCGGAATGAATATGAAGTTGAACGGTATGATTGTTCCCCAGAAATGTATTTTCCCCCACTTTTCGTTCAAGTGACGACCGAAGGCTTTTGGAAACCAATGAGTAATTCCCGCGAACATTCCAATGATCGCTATGGGAAAGAACGTGTAGTGGAAGTGCGCCACTACGAAGTATGTGTCGTGGAAATAAATGTCCGAACCCGATGACCCGAGATAAATGCCCGTAACTCCTCCGAGCAAGAATTCGACCAGGAAGGCAATTGCCCAGAGCATCGGTGTCCTGAACTCGATGCTTCCGCCGAATAGTGTGGCTATAAAAAGAAAGCATAGCTCGGCGATTGGTACTGATATGAGCAAGGTAGTTACGGTGAAGAGGTGTGCCATCCGGGGATCGATTCCCGAGACGAACTGGTGGTGAGCCCATACAAAGAAACTGAGTACGCCCGTGGCGATCGTTACGTAGAGGGCAGCTTTGTAGCCAAAAAATTTCTTTCGGGCAAAAACCGGAATTATTTCAGCTACGACGCCCATTGCAGGCAAGAGAACAACATAAACCTCGGGGTGTCCGAAAAACCAGAATAGATGCTGCCAGAGCAAGGGGTCCCCGCCATTTGTCGGATCGTAAAAAGCCGTTCCCGCCAGTTGGTCCGAGAGTAACATTACGGCTCCTGCAATAAGGGGACCGACAGATACCATGAACAGTATGCTGGCGATGACTATCATCCAGACGACCAAGGGAATTCTCATCATTCCCATGCCGGGTGCACGAGCGTTCATAGTGGTGGTTACGAAATTGATACCTCCTATTAGGAATGCCACAAATTCCAGAGCGACCGCCACTACCCACAATACCGCACCTAGGGGGGTTAGGTTATAGTCCGGGTTCGTCGATAGGGGAGGGTAGGCTGTCCACGCTCCCCCAAAACCGCCTCCCGCTACATGTAGTGAGGCGATGATCACGAGGGCGCTAATGAAGAAAATTTGAAAGGATAGTCGGTTCAAGCGTGGAAATACCATGTCGTCGCATCCGATCATCAAGGGGATGAGGAAGTTTCCGAAACCTGCCAGCAAGATCGGCATGGCTACCCAGAAGATCATTATGGTTCCGTGGTTGGTGACCAACGCATTGTAATTTCCGGGAGAAACCCAACCGAATCCCGGGACTTCCTCACCTGGAAAAGCAAGTTGCATCCTGAACACATAGGCCATGTAACCGCCTATGACGGCCATGAGCATTCCGGTAATAATATATTGGAAAGCAATTACCTTGTGATCGGTGGAAAATAACCACGATCTTAGTTTAGAGCACTTGTGACTGCTTTGTTTTTCCTGAGCGTGCTTTTGGGATTCGTCTTCGCTAGCTTCAGTCATGGCATATGGATCATTGAGGTTTGAGAAAAGGTTTTCGTTGCATCGGCATTCGATGAAAAACCTGAAGCTCCCGACCATTCTCTGCGAAGCCATGCTGAGAGCAGTTCGATCTCCTCCGTGGTCAAGGAACCTTGGTGAAAGGTGGGCATCGAGTCGTTCTTGTTACCGTAAAATCTGGCGGATTTTGGATTGCTGATAAACGCCTGTAACCACTCGCTTGTTCCATAACCTGTTAGATCAAGGGCGGTTGCCTCGTCGATGTCGGTTATGTCGTAATACTGGTGGCAGTCCGTGCAACCATACTCTGCGGTCAGGAGATTTTTTCCGTGTTGAATTAACTTTTCATCACGCCGGTCAATTTCACGTTGATAGGGTAGTGCAGCTTCAGCGGACAAGGCTGCAACGATTGCTTGCAGGTCTTCATGTGGAGCATCCGATATTTTTGGCAGTACCTTGCGAGCCATTTTCCCATCCTTGAACTTTGTGTTGCCAAAGAATGCGGCACTTTGAAATAGTTCGAGATCCAAGATTGCGGAAACCCATTCTCGATTGGCGAATTGAGTCAAGTCGGGTGCGGAAGTTTTCGCTGTTGTTAAACCTGCAGGTATGTAAGCATGGTTATGGCATCCCGAGCAGTGTTCTGCGAAGAGCCTAGGTCCGCGCAATAATGGGTCCCGCTCAGCCATTTCTGTAGCTCCAGCAGGAGGAATTCCATTACGGCATATCAATTCTTTGACTCTCTCGACTCTCTTCTTTTCCATTACTTTTGCCGATTGGTAGCGAATGTCCTGCATGTCCTTTGCATAGGCCGAGAGTCCGAGCCAACATGCGCTGCCCAATACTCCAATTGCAAAAATGGATCCGAAAGCACGACCCAATTTATTTTTCCCTATCCAGGGCAACATGCCCAAAAGAATCAGTGTTGCCGTGGGTATGAGGTACGCTCCAATCGCTACAGGTACATGGCGGAGTAGCTCGAACAGTGGAAGGAAATACCATGCCGGTCTGGCAATTGGGGAAGTGCCAGTCTGATCTGCGGGAGAACCGAGCGATGTGTCGTTCATGAGGGAATACATGCCCAAGCATAGAACTGTCACTGCCGTCATTATTGTGATTGCGGGCAATTGACGTCGGATCGATTGAGTGACTGTTGTTTTGCTTTTGACTAAAAAAAGCAGGCTTGTTGCCGTGAGCAGAAGAAGAGGTAGCAAGAAACAATGCAGAACAGTAAAACGGGTGAGCGTGAAATGCCCTGGTTCCGCTCCTCCCATGATTACGAGTTTCAGATTTTCTCCCAAGATCGGGATTGAACCCACGATGTTTGCCACTACGTGCGCACCGCTGTAAGCCTTTTGATCCCAAGGCAACACTTCGCCTGTTCGGGCAAGGGCAAGTAGTAGCACCACGCAAGCTAGGCTTACCCATAAGGGAACTTTTCGAGGTGCTGTTTTCCATGAAAGAACAGCTAACTGTAGAAGCCACGCTCCGATTAAAAATATCGTCAAGTCTGTCGAGAAATGATGTAGATTTCGACAAAACTGTCCGCCTGAAATCTGATTTTCTATGTGCCAGACGCTTTCCCAAGCCGTGTAGGCGCTGGGAGAATAGTGAAGCCACAGATATGTCCCCGAAATTACTTCGACGACGAATGTGGCAGCTAGGCATACTGGCAGAACATAAGTCCAATGGAGTTTTGGGACCGTTTCTGAGTGTTGTTGTTTCACTCTCTTGTTCATGCCTAACGACCCGATCGGGTGGTTAACTGATTCCCTCTCGTTCCTTCGTACCCAACCGATATTTTCTGAAATGCACCCAAACCTCCCCTTTTTCTACTTTT
Organism: Opitutia bacterium; assembly: GCA_018695085.1. Lineage (GTDB taxonomy): Bacteria > Verrucomicrobiota > Verrucomicrobiia > Opitutales > Seribacteraceae. The sequence goes on from JABHOU010000589.1 coordinate 24,405, forward strand.
GTTTCCAAGGGGTCGAGGTCGCGAGGACTTGGGTTCTCGGGTCCGGTTCTTACACCGTTTTTTGCAAATGAAGCGTTGTGGCATGGGCAACGAAATCCCTCTGTGGATTTATCGAAATCAACTAAGCAACCCACATGGGGACACGATGCGGAATAGGCTTTTATTTCTCCTGATATTTCTTTCGCGACAAACACGTATCCGATTTTTTTCTTGGGATAGGTAGTCCATGCATCCTGACGGTTTGCGATTACGGGAAAACGGGAGGGCAAGCCATCGTCCGGCAAACTTTTGAAAGGAGCGATGGACATCCATTTCGCGCTTCCACTTTTGCGCCGAATGGGATCCAGCAAGGCAGGGAGTCCTGAAGCAAAAGGAAATAGGGCCAAAATTGCAACCAATCCACCAGTGATTTTTCCGATGAATCCACGTCTTTCCTGTGGTTCGTCTGCCTGCTTGCTTTTCATGGGTTCTGCTGCTTTTCTTTGTTTTGATTGGACGCGGAAGCCAGAAATCCGCGTTTCCCTGTCTCGACCTCCGTCAACCATGTCTCGTACCCCTTGGGCGAGTGGACGATGAGGCGGCCACCCATAACGCCATGACCAATCCCGCACATCTCAGCGCATTGAATGTCGAACTCTCCTTCCTTTTCCGGTTTGAACCATCCTTTTATTCTTCTTCCCGGAACGGCGTCTTGTTTGAGGCGAAAGACCGGAACGGAAAAACTATGAAGTACGTCTTTGGAGGTGAGCTCGTAATGATAGGTCTTGCCCTTCTCGAGATGAAGTTCGTCGATTAGTTTTATATCGTCATCAGTATGGAGTTCACCGTCTTTGCCCGGATGAACGAAGGTCCATGCCCATTGCTGGGATACAACGCCAATGGTGTAATCCGCCGGAGGCATGTCCTGCTTGATCTTGTACCACACTTTTGTTGCACCGTAGATCAAGACGACATCGCAAATGATGATTAGAATGTGCGGGATGTTGATCCATCTTTTGTGACTTTTGTTGGTTCCATCGATGTAGGTGGTGGGACAATCGGGCTTTCTGCGGAAGCGAAACAGAAAGTAGAACAAGGCCACTTCAGCTACGATAAACCAGAACCCCACCATTATCGTGATGAGATCGAACAAGTAGTCGATGTCCCCAGCGTAGGAGGAAACTCTTTCTAGGTAATGGTCGATCATGGCGAGGACTCCACTTGCGTTTCTTGCACTCCCGACTGTTCGTTCTCCCCCTTTACGAGAAGCCAAGAGCAAAGGGAAAACATAACGGTTATCCAGATGCACCAAAGATACACTCCTCTCGAGAGACCTTCGGCTTTTTCGCAAAGGCCATGATCCGGATTTAATTCAGTTTGGCTCATTTTAGGAGGGCTTCCTTTCAATTGCTTTGCGCAAGGGTGCGCATGTAGGCGACGACATCGCGCAAGGCTTCATCGTCTGGCAGGGCAGCTAGAATCGGAATCATACTTTTTGCCCATATGTCATCCGGATGAGCCCCTCGAACACCGCTCTTGAATTTCTTTAACTGTTCTAGGGCGTACCAATCCTCGAGAGGAACGTGGGAAGGTGCGTGGAGTTGTTTGTTGCCTTCTCCTCCGGGGCCATGGCAAGCCATGCATAATACATAATGGTTCTTCCCTTTTTCCGGATCACCGCCAATGTTGTCCTTTTGCGGTTTTGGCGGTAATGCGGCAATTTTCTTTGATACCGATTCAATTTCATCCGATTTGATTAGAATTTTGGCAGCCAAACTCATCATTCTTCCGTTGGCATCGCTTGAATGAGTCCCACGTACACCGGTTTGGAAGTGGCGCAATTGATCGGCGATGTACCAATCGTCGAGTCCCGCGATGGAGGGGACCCCTAACCATCGATTGCCATGGAGATTGCTGCCGTGACAAGATCCGCATAGGGATATGGCATCGGGTTCTTCGATTTTCCGAGTTACGTTCAAATGCTCGACCAATTGTTGTCTGTCGGTTCCCGATTCCTTCAGTTGGCGTGCTATGGCACCCATTAACTGTGCTTCATGATTGTCCGGATGATATCCTCGAGTTCCTTCGCCGAATTTATCCAGTTGGGACAGAATGTAGTCAGTACCCCTTCCCCAGAGGGGGGGAATCGCATGAGTTTCGCCCTTGCCTGCGTGGCAACCTAGGCAGGTTTCGGCAATTGGGGCGATATTTGGAGGTTTCGGTTGTTGGGTTTGATCGGTGAGATCGGAAGGTAGCGAACCCACGAATTTCGAAACCGCAACTAGATCTTCGTCCCGAATTAGAACTCTCGCCATCGCTCTCATCATCAATCCCTTGACGTCCGCATGGTGCGCACCCCTTCTTCCATCCCTGAACTTCCTCAATTGGCTTTCTACATAGTTCGTGGAGAGTCCGGTCAACGGAGGAGTTTCAAGTTTGTGAACTCCTTCCCCTTTGGGACCGTGGCAGGTCGAGCAAAGGGAATAGATAGTTGCTCCTCTGATGGGGGAGGGGACGTTCGCCTCAGTAAGTTGGCCCGCGAGAACCGTTCCTATTACCCCGAAGATTCTCGCCGAGATAGGTGTTGTTGATTTCAGGAATGCTTTCACTGTTCGATAAATAGAGTAAGAGATCTATAGATACAAACATATAAAGTCCCTAAATTTCGATCCGATCCATGTATTTATAAGGGTTTTGATGGAAAGCTGAAAGTAGTGCTAATTGCTTTTTCCCTTTTTTGTTGCCTTGGGTGGTCGAAATCTGTGTTTCTTATTATGAAATCATTTCGAGTGTATGCTCTTTTACGGAAAACCAAGTCAATATGCTATTAGGGCACTTCTTCACATTGCTCGAAACTCCCCTAGTCCAAGTCTCGCCAAGAATATTGCGAAGGAAGAAAAATTACCTAAGCATTTTCTGTCCAAAGTGCTTAAGGAATTGGTGGGAGCACGCATTCTCGATTCTCGACTTGGACCCGGAGGTGGGTTCTGGATGAAGAAAAACCCTTCACGCGTGACTCTTCTGCAGATAGTGAAAATTTTCGAGGACATCGAGACGCCTCTCAAGACTTGTGCCATCGGATGGACTCGTTGCTCGGATGAAAAACCTTGTAGTCTGCACAATGAGTTTAAGTGCGTGCGCGAGGGCATCAGGACTTATTTGGAGGGGACTACTTTGGCGTCCCTGCTTCTCGCGGAGAAAGACAAGCTCAAGTAATGTTCGTTTCTTCGCGGGGAAAGTGAAGCGATCCTTCGAATTCTCCAATCATGCAACCCTTGAGCAAGGTGCCCTGTCTAGTGCTTCCATTTTATAGCTGTCGAACAAGCGTGCCACGGTTCTTGCGAAGGGACGACCAAATCGAGTGAGGTTCCAGCTGGATGAATCTTCCGCTCTTTTCAATATTCCGTCTCTGGCGAATGACTTTAATTCCCTTGTGATTCCTTGAGCAAGTGCCCCCATTGTTTCCGTGAGTTCTTTGTCTCGAATGACGAGGTGGCAAAGCAATTCGTTGATCAAGGCGTGCCGAGTTCGATCCTCATCCGTTTGTTCGTGCCAGAGATCTTGCCCGAAACCGCCTTTGTCCAATGCGTTTCCCCATACTATGGTTGATGGGGAATTCCGTAGATAGGCTCCGTCGAGATAACTTATTGCTCCGGGACCAAGTCCGAGCAAGTTTTTTGCCGATTTCGCCACATATCCCATAAAGGTTCTCTTCAGGCGATTGCACTTGAATGCTTCCGCCAATGAATCCTCGGGTTTGGAGAAATGATCCATGCCGACAGGCAGATATCCTTCCGAGACAAACAAACTTGTGGCAGTTTCGAAAATTCGCAATTTTTCATGCGGATGAGGCATGCTTTCTGCGTCGAGTCTCTTTTGGTGCGGCATTTTCTCCGGAAGAAAAGCGAAGTGGTAGAGAGCTATCCTGTCGGGTTCTAGAGCTATTGACTTCTCGACTGTTCGTTCAAACCTTTGTGAGTTTTGCATGGGCAGACCATACACAAGATCGAAGTTGATCGAGGTGAAACCAAGATTGCGGCAGGTCTCAACCACGAAACGAACCCTCTCGTAAGGGTGGTAACGGTTGATGGCCCACTGGGTGTCTCGATTGAAGTCCTGAATTCCTAGGGAAATTCGTGAGAATCCGAGTTCCCTGAGCGTTTCCAATTGAATGGGAGTGACTGTTTCCGGGTTGGTCTCTACGGAAAATTCAGCTTCCGGATTAAATTCAAGGAACTCGCGGAATAGACTCATCATGCTCGTAAGCTGATTCTCTGAAAGAAAGGTGGGAGTCCCGCCTCCCAAATGTACGGAACTCACCCTTGGCATTCCTTCTGAACAGAGGTTAATCCTTTCCAGTTCCTTGCGGAGTGAGATTAGGTATTTATCGCCATATTCGGGTTTCTGAGTCCGAATCTCAGTGTTGCATCCACAATAGTAGCAGAGTCGTGAGCAAAAGGGGACATGGACGTATAAGTCGATCGACATCCCTCTGGAAAGGACTGACCTGAGTCGGCGTATCCGCTCCCCGGATGGCGGAGAGTCCTTCCACAAGTTTGGTGACGGGTAGGCGACGTACCGTGGAGCAGGATGCCCGTGTTTTTTGAGAATTTCATCGAGGTCTTCGGATTTGGTGATAGCTTCGATCATAAGAGATAGCTTTATTTATTTAGCAGATAGTTGAGAGCTTGGCTCACCGTCTCGAACCTGCGAATTCCCACTTCCCAGTCGTAGTGAAACGCCGACATGACGTTGAATCCCGTGTCGGTCGTTTCGTCTCGAAATACCCTCGCTATTTTCTTAACACCGGCAGCGTTGCACATATCCATGATTTTCTGGTGACTCGAATTAGCCCCCGCTGTCATTTCTTTTAGAAGAGTCATATCATTGAGTAATCCGAAACCACGGGACAATTTATGCAGTTTTTCACGAATTCCTTCTTCCAATTGCATCCCGTCTTGTTCATCGAATCTGCCAATAAGAGAAAGCATCATCAGGTTGTTGGCATCGTCGGTGTGAACATGGAATGCATGTTGTTGTGTGGAGTTTGTCATGGAAGGTGTTTCGCTTGCGAACATTAATAGACCAATCGATCTACCAATATACTGAAAGTTCAACTTTAGGACAAGCAATCTCAAACTACCGCCCATGACCGAAGGCGCATCATCGAAAGGAATCATCACTTTGATGCTTTATTCTCTTAATATCTCGGTAAACTAATTCGTTAACCAAGGAAAAAAGTTCAATTGCAAAATGCGCAGGGAGAGGAATGAAACGAAGTTGAAAAATTGTTCGATCCTAACTGCAAGATGGTTGCGAGCGGTCGCACTTCAAGTCGGAAAATATATAAGATTTACCAGTTGGGGTATTGATTGATCTGACTAAGTCTCAAAGACCATTAGTTTTTATCATTCCCCATCCAACAAGACACGGTTCTGTTCTAGGATTTCTTACTCAAATTGTTGCAATGTCCTAATCTTGCCTCTAACTTCTATTATAGAGCAATGGATCTACTAATGCATATTCGAACTGAAGGAGGTGTGAATTCCAGATGAAGCAAAAAACACATATCGTCGAAGGTTCCTTGGCTTTGTTCTAATCCCCGAGTTGTTGAATCAAGCGTCTTATGCGGAGGAAGGCAAGAAGTTGGCAACCAAAGGCGACCGACGGAGATTCCGACTCGATCTCGATTTCAAGTACTAGAAAAACAACAATGGGACAAAATACTATGAAAAAAACCAAAGATTCCGAGGAACTCCTTGAATTCAAATTCGAATACCATTTGGACGAAGATCATGAAGTGGGGGAGAAATTCTACCTTGCTTACAATCTTCGTGAGGCGGTCAAGGATTTCAGGCACACATGCCGAAAAAGGCATTTGAATCCTCATCACTTGCATGTCTCTCGCTGGGATCGATGGAAAGAGGAATGGAACAGGCTTAATTGAAATATCTTCACCATAATAGAATGAAATCGCATCTTGTCTGGTTCTTTCTGGTGTTTGCTGCTTGTGCTTCTGTTCCCTTTGGAATGGTGGGTGAGGTAAAGCTCCAAGGTTGTCTTTGTTGTCAGCAGGGAATAGAAGACATTAGGAACTCCAATAGCCAGGTGATGCATTTTTACGTTTATTTGGAATCCGGAGGGATAAGGAAGCTGTGAGTGGGAAAATCCTCTCTATAAAAGACGTTGCCTTTGTGGCGTTTGGAATTTTTTGTACTCTCGCATCCTTTGTATTCTTCAGTGTTTCGACTCGTGAATCGCCGGAAGTAGTTTCGAAAACCACTCCTAATGGCATTCGCGGTACACCATCGTGCGAAGCCGGTTTCGAAGACAAACTTGCGGAGGCAAGTAGGCTTGCCATTTCAGGTGATGCTCATCAAGCCCTCGCTGCTTGTGATCGTCTTTTAGCTCAAGCCCCGTCCGATCACCGCCCCCTTCTATTGCGGGCAGAAATTTGCCTCGCTTCGGGTTATTTAGCTAAGGCTTCCGTAGCAGCAGAGTCGGCTGTTTTGCGTTCTCCCGAAAACCTTGATTGCCTGCTTATGCGAGTTCGTACTTCCATGGCATTTGGGCAACGTGCTTCGGCCCTTGTCGATATTGACAGTATTATCGAAGATCATCCTCTCCATTCTGAAGCACTTTTTCGGCGTGGCATGATATATTTTGCAGATGATTTGTATGAGGATGCCTTGAGAGATTTTAATGCCTGTATCTCCATCGGCGGAGAAAGGGAATTGTCTGCCGCTTTTTTCAACCGATCCAAAACCTATGCTGCCTTGGGGCAATTTTCGGAAGCAGTTAAGGACATGAATCGTTTTTCGGAACTCACCGAAGACCCTTTGGCCGTTCGTGAATCCCGGAAGTTTATTGAAGAATGGAAATTGACTCCGGAGTGATCATTTCGTCTTTCACAAATATCGCGATTCCTGTATCGATCACGTCTTGCATGTGATTCTAATCGATCTCTCTGCTATTTTGTTGGGGTTCCTTGTGTTTTTCGGTCTAATATAATGATGAAAATTGGTGTAGCGAACTTGATTTGCCTGATTCTCGGGCTGCTCTCGCCTGTAGCTATTCAAGCGGAAGACCGCTTCGAACGCATGCCGATCCAATACAGTCAGTCGAAGCCGGATAATGCGGTTTCCCTTCTTCAGGCGAAACTTGCGAATGACGAAGTCGAGTGGGTTCGAGAGAGTTACACCGGTTACCTGCGACCTCTCCTGAAGGCACTTGGGGTCGGTGTCGAATCGCAGACTCTGGTTTTTACCAAGACCAGCCTGCAGGGGCGACTGATTTCGCCGAGCCGTCCACGTGCTCTGTATTTCAACGACAGCGTCTACGTCGGTTACGTACCCGGCAGTCACTTGTTGGAAGTTTCTGTGGCGGACCCGTCAATGGGTGCGGTGTTTTTTACCTTTGACCAAAATGTCCGGCGGTTGAAGCGCAATGTTGCTGACTGCATGTCTTGCCATGGTTCCTCGCGCACCGATTACAAACCAGGCCACCTGCTGCGCTCGGTCTATCCCGCCGAAGACGGTCACCCCATATTGCGAGCCGGTAGTCACCTGACAAACCACGAGAGCCCCTATGAAAAACGCTGGGGAGGGTGGTACGTCAGTGGTCGGCACGGCATCATGCGGCACATGGGCAACGCCTTGGCCAAGATAGACGACGATGACGCCATTGATCTCAATCGCAACAGCGAAGCCAATACGGTTGATCTCGGGAATTACTTCAATACCACCCGCTATCTCAGTGCCCACAGCGATATTGTCGCTATGCTGGTGCAGGATCATCAGGTACATATGCACAACCTACTCGCAGCGGCTAATTACGAAACCCGTTACGCTTTGTTCGATCAGAAAATTATTGATCAGGCTTTGAACGAAACCTCCGACAGGTTGCGTCAATCCACGCGTCGTCGAATCGCTTCCGCGGGCGAGAAGTTTCTTCGTTACATGCTATTTACCGAGGAAGCTTCGCTCCCGAATGAGGTTCGCGGCACCACGACGTTCTCGAAAACATTCTCACGTCGCGGGCCACACGATAGGGAAGGTCGATCCCTATACCAGTTGGATTTGAAAACGAGGTTGTTGAAATACCCGTGCAGTTATCTAATCTATTCCGAAGCCTTCGATCAGCTTCCCGTTCAGATGAAGGAATACTTGTATCGTCGTCTTTGGGAAATATTGTCTGGCAAGGATCAATCGGAAGAATACGCTCGTTTGAAACCTTCTATGCGCCGGACGATCTTGGAGATTCTCATCCAGACAAAAGACGATCTCCCCGACTACTGGAAACTGGAAGGTTAAGACGAATCCATCTTCGTGCAGACTCCTACTTTTCTTGCCAAGAGGAAATGAAACCGGTGCGACCATCTGAAAGCGATCCTTCGACGGAATGGTACGAAAACGGGAAAAAGAAGAGGGAAGGTCATCTCAAGAATGGCAAACAGGACGGGGTATGGACGACTTGGCACGAGAATGGTCAAAAATCCCGGGAAGTAAACTATCGAGATGGCGTGCCCGTCGGATCTTGGACGACATGGTACGAGACCGGAAAAATAAAAAGGATCGGATCCTTCGACCGCAAAGGCAGCAAGGATGGGCTTTGGGTTTGGTACGACAAGGACGGGTGCGAAAGCGCTCGTGCTGATTACAAGGAAGAGCCCCTTCTGAATTAGTGGGCACTCCACCCGGGAGTCTTTGGATTGGAGGGACTGACTGCGGACCGTTACTTTTGTTTTCACCTAAAACCAAAACATTGCCGCCATTCCGTTCGAAGAGGCGACCGTGTCTCATAGAGTCCAAGAAAGCGGGCGCGTCCTCGAGGCATTCCTGTGAATGAAGCGACGTAATCACATTCAAAGATCGGCTTCGGTTGACACGCCTGATAAAACTCGATCAGTCCCGAATTAATAATTCGTCAACATTACGCTTGGTATCCAGATGACGGACCAGCTTGACCTTTGCTTTGGGATCAAGACCACGCAGTTCAATTAGTTCGCTGACATACATGCCTTTTAGGGTAAATGAGAAGGTTTTGGGCGAATTGCCGGCAAGCTATGAG
>JABHOU010000268.1 GCA_018695085.1 Opitutia bacterium
AATCTGGAGACGAAAGATCCCGAGAACCATGGCGATCCTCCAGTCGACGTCACCCTTAAAGCAGGTCAGTTCTCCATGCATTGCGACCTATTGCTCCACGGATCCGAACCGAACGACTCGGATCGACGACGCTGCGGACTCACCCTGCGCTACGCAGCAACCGAGGTGAAAGCCTACTACAACTGGCGTCACAAGGGTATCTTGGTCCGCGGCCAAGACGTATCCGGGAACTGGGCGAATCCTGCGGTCCCGCAATAGACCCAGTCTTGACAATTCCCTTTTCCATCGGCTCAAGAAACAAGTATCTCTTTCCGCCATCTCCAATCATCGAACTCCATGCACAAAATATCTTTGATCTTATTCTCCTTGGCCTTGCTCTGTTCCGCCTCAGCAAAAAAACAAGCCAAGATCGTTTTCCTACATGGCGGGCGCAGTCACGCCTCCGGAGATCATGAGTTCAAGGCGGGCTCTCACCTTTTGGCCAAACACCTTAACAAACAATCCTCGGTGTCGGTCAATGCCATCGTTCATGCCGGGTGGCCCAAGGACGAATCTCTGATCGAGGATGCAGATGCCGTAGTGATCTACGCCGACGGCACCTCAGTGATCCGATCAGGATGGGAAAAAATGGATAAATTGGTCGCCAAGGGCACGGGACTCGTCCTGATGCACTACGCCGTGCACCCTGGGATCAAGGAGGGTGAAAAGTACTACACTCCGTGGATTGGCGGCTACTTTAAGAACGGGCATTCCGTAAACCCTTTCTGGCGAGCCAAGATCAAGCCGCTCAAGGGCCACGAAACTGCCCGAGGCGTCGGAAAAATCGATGCCGTGGACGAGTTTTACTTTAACATACAATACCACAAGAACATGATTCCCTTGGGATCTGCCACACCTAATGAAAAAAACCTGCATCACATCAACAACCTGTGGAGCCAAGCGGGATATGAAGCGAAGGGTAAGTCACAGGCATTGCTATGGGGCATCGAACGACCGAGCGGCAGTCGAGGGGCAGGGTTTACGGGCGGCCACCATCACAGGAACTGGGCTATCGACGGTTATCGACAGCTGATCCTGAACACCATCGTGTGGACTGCCGGCAAAGAAGTGCCTAAAGGCGGAGTACCGACCTATACCGTGACCGAGGATGAACTAAATGAAAACTTGGATGACTACGGTCCCAAGACAAACCGGGTGAAGCTTCCCACGGAAGCAGACGTCACCTTTTCGCCCGGCAAATGGATGACACCTCAGGAGCACGTTGAGATGCGAGCCAAGCGTATCCGAAAGAAAAAGTGATTTCGAGTCGTTCTACAAAATGAAGAAATGGCAGTTTATATTGGCCATGCTCTTGGCTGGATGCTTCATTGAAGCTACAGCTGAAGAAAGTCTTCTTTCGTCCGATACCGAGACCACACCTCGCAAGGAATGGTTGCGAGGGCACGGCACCGACCAAGGTGAGCATGTTTTCGAGGGGCACCAGACTCATGACGATGGATTCATTGCCGTAGGAACGACAAGGGAACGAAACAGCGGCAAGGGTGATGCTCTGTTGGTGAAGACGGACGACCGAGGGGAATTACAATGGCAACGCATTGTCGGGGATAAAAGACGCCATGAAGAAGGACGTTGCATCATCGAAAGCCCAAAGGGTTACTACTTGGGAGGAATCTTTACGCAGGGAGGAAAGACAGGTGCAGGAATAGTAAAACTGGATAAAAAAGGGATGATTGACTGGATAAGGATTTACCCACACGCAGGGCATGGCGCTATAAGAGGAATCGATTTGGCAAAGGATGGAATCGTTGTCACCGGATACACCGATTATGCAGAGGAAGAAGTTCCCTTCATTGCGGACGAGGCAAAGGGATTCGTCATGAAAACCGATTTCCAAGGGAAACCAGTTTGGCGAAGGCAGCTAAGCGTGAACCAAGGAACCAAGGTAAAGGTCGATGTACAAAACGGGGGCTTCGTTCTTTGCTCCACCGTGTGGAGATTCTCCAAGGGCAAGGACCATCAGGACGCTTGCCTCATCAAGCTCGACCCAAATGGGAAAGTGGAGTGGAAAAAAACATACGGAGGGACAGGGAACGACCAGTGCTTCGATATGGATCTAACTGTCGATGGATACGTCTTGGCCGGACACACTACAAGCTTCGGTGAAGAGGGATGGGATGCTTGGCTTGTCAAAGTGGGTAGTAAGGGAGACCTACAATGGGAAAAATCCTTCGGCCAACTCCTTGGCGGAAACCCAAGGCAAATCTTTGACGAATGTTATGGTGTAAAGACGATCACGGATGGGGGGTTCGTCCTAGCTTGCGGTTCCGGAATAGAACCGGAAAACGTAAGAAGCAGAAAAGATCCACGCAACACATGGGCCGCCTACCTCGTTCGCACTGACGACGAAGGGAACCTCTTGTGGGAATATACCCATCACACCCCGAACGAAGGCCACAACGCCGCTGAGTATGTCGCCTTATGTCGCGATGGCGGTTACCTGATGTTTCTGGACTCTGACAACGTGGGGGACATGGAGGAGGAGAACATGGGCTTCCTAAAGCTGGCTGCTCAAGCCAAATATAAATAAGCAGGCCACTCTGCCTGAAAGGCCAACTATTTATTTTCTTTTTTCCCTAAGCATCTCCTTGCCAAAAAAGCTTTAAAAGCCCAAATTCCAACCTCATTCCCTTTCAATTGTAACAGTAACCCACCAATCCCATGAAGAAGCACCGTATTCTGACTCTCGCCTTGGCCTCCCTAATTGGAGTGTCCGCTAACGCCGATCACCACGCCAAGAAATTCGTTCCCATTTTTGACGGTAAGACCCTCGAGGGTTGGACCCAAAAGAACGGCACGGCCACTTACGTCGTCAAGGACGGAGCGATCCTTGGCACGACCAAGGAAGGCAGCCCGAATTCCTTCCTGTGTTCGAACAAGCTCTATGGAAATTTCGATCTTCAGTTCGAGGTCAAGCTGATCAACAACGAGCTCAACTCGGGCGTGCAAATCCGGTCCCAGACCAAGGATTTGAACGACAAGGAAAAGAAAAGAGGGGATAAGTTCGGCCGGGTAAACGGCCCGCAAGTCGAAATCGAGGCAACGAGAGACAAGGGAGCCGAGTCCGGTTATATCTACGGCGAAGCCTGCGGCGGATGGATGACCCCAAAGGATAAGCTCAAGCCACACAAGCACTTCAAAGACGGGAAATGGAACAAGTACCGCGTCCTTGCCGAAGGTGCCCGCATCCAGACATGGATCAACGGGAATCAGGTATCCGACCTCGTCGACAAGGAAAAGCTCAAGAGCCACCCGAAAGGATTCATCGGCTTACAGGTGCACGGAGTCAGGAAAGGAAGCGGTCCTTACAGCGTAACTTGGCGAAATATCAAAGTGCGCGAAATTCATTCCAAGTAACCCCGAACCTTTCCATCCAATGAAAACCATAGCTCTATTTATCTTTGCATCCGCCCTCGCCTCCTTCGCCATCGCCAAACACCACAAGGGAAAAGACGGTTTCGTCCCCCTTTACAACGGCAAGGACCTGACCGGTTGGAAAACGACGGGGAATTGGATTCCGCAGAAGGACGGTTCCCTCCTCATCCATCCTCGCCCGGGCGAAAAGGGTTGGCAGCGCTATGATGCCTACCTCACGTCCGAAAAGAAATACAAGGACTTCATTCTGCAAGTGGAGTACAAGTATCCCAAAGGCGGCAACAGCGGCGTCTATTTCCGCATCGGTAATCCAAAGGATCCCGTAAAAACAGGTATCGAGTGCCAAATCCTCGACTCCACCGGCAAACCCGACGACAAGATGGGGCACCACGACCACGGCGGCATCATACGCACGGTGGGGCCGACCAAGAACATGTCGAAGAAGCCCGGTGAATGGAACAAGATGATAGTGACCTGCAAGGGATACCATCTTCAAGTCGAGCTGAACGGTGAAAAGATCATCAACCATCAGCTCGATAAAAAAGGCGAAGGAAAACAATCCGGTGTCAGCGATCGCCCTTTGGAAGGCTACATATCCCTTCAGGATCACGGAGAACCCAACAACCTCCACTTCCGCAACATCCGCATCAAGGAACTTTAAGCCCGAGACGGGAAAACATGTGCCTCCCGAAGGCCACACTTGCTGCGTTCGTACTCGGTTCGAGCATCCTGCCCGCCGCGCCACCTGAGGATTCGCCTCGCGTTACGCCGATCGTCCGGACGGTAAGCAAAACGGAACCCGCGGTCGCGGCCGTCTTCAGCCAAGGGGAGGGTCGGCTCTCAATGGGCAGCGGCAGTTTGATTCACAAGGATGGGTATGTCCTCACCAACGATCACGTCGTAGCCGGATTACCCGGAGTCGTCTTGCTTAGGGATCATGAACCACTGAACTACGAAATCGTCGGGCGCATGCCGGAGAAAGACTTGTGTCTATTACGAGTTCGCTCGCCCAAGCCCTTCGCGTCGATAGCTCTCGGACGCAGTCACGATCTCATGACGGGGGAACCTA
>JABHOU010000591.1 GCA_018695085.1 Opitutia bacterium
ATCGAAGGCCAGCCAATCCAGCAGTTTAGGATGTGTTGGTTTCTTTCCTTTAGCTCCGAAATTATTGGGATTGCCGGCGAGCGGTTTTCCGAAATGCCTTTGCCATACCCGGTTGACAATAGACCGGGCGGTGAGAGGGTTCCTGGGGTTTACGATCCATTTGGCGAGGGCCAAACGCCGTCCGGATTTTTCATTTGGAAGCGCATGTGGATTTTTCGGGTCGCCCGATGCGGGCAAGCCAAGAGCACTCAGTACGCCTGGTTCTACGGGGTCGCCGGGAGCTTCCAATGCTCCTCCCATCAGAATGCGTACTTTAGGAAACGGCTTCTCAGGTATTTTTTTTGGAATGCGCATTTCTCTTGCGTTCAATGACTTGGGCACAGGCCCGTTGTAAACGCTTTGAACCAAAGGCTCGTAGCGTTCGAGCCGTCGGGTCCAAATCCAGTCATCTTGCCTGCGGACCTTCAATCTGCCCTGTTCGATTGGCGAAAGCCCGACGTATCGAGGAGGCTTTTCCTCGTCTGGCAGGCTTCTTCGCTTGTCTTCGTTGAGGTATTCCTTCCCCCTTTCGGCATACCAAGCCTTAGCTGCCATTTCTTGTTTTTCGAGAAGCTCATGGTACTTTTTCTTAGAGAAATCGAGCATGTGCCGGGTGGACTCTTTGCCTTGGTTTAGACCGATGAGGTTTTCCACCTTAACAAAAGGTGCCTGGCGTTCCGCAAGTTGAGTTGCGGCAAAGGTGGCGTAGAAACCATAATAGTCGCGTGTGGGAAGAGGATCGAACTTATGATCATGGCATTTGAAGCATCGCATGGTTGTACTGAGAAAGGTCTGCCCTACCGAATTGATCACGTCGTCGAGGTAGAGCTGTCGAGCTTGGGGTTTCAACACCATGGCCGGATCCCACGGACCTATTCGAAGGAAGGAGGTTGCGATGAGAAGATCAGAATCTTTCATTCCCTTGGGTTGAACTTCCCATAGTTCGTCCCCGGCAATTTGTTCGATTACGAACTGGTCATATGGTTTGTCTTTGTTGAAAGATCGAACGACGTAATCCCGGTAACGCCACATGTTGGATCGTTCGTAGTCATTGGAAAGGCCAGCCGTGTCTGCGTATCTGGCGACGTCAAGCCAGTGCTGGGCTGAGCGTTCTCCAAAGTGCGGGCTGTCGAGTAATTGATCAATCAATTCGCTCCACGCCTTGTCTGGGTTTTTGTCCCATGAAAGGCGAAACTGGTAAATCTCAAAGGGAGTAGGTGGCATCCCATGAAGATCGTGATAGGCCCGCTTAACGAGGGTTCGGAAATCTGCCTGAGGGGAGGGTGAGACTTTTGTGCTTCTTAGCTTCTCTTGCAAGAAAGCATCGATGAGCTGCGGGGAGCTTCCGGATGGTCCGGGCTTGATCAAAGGCTGAAAAGCCCAGACGTCTTCCGGTTTATAGCGCCGGTAGGTCCAGTCGTCGGAAAGTCCACCGCTTGTCTTGACCAGTACCCCGTCTTCGGTGTGCTCCTTGCTTCTTTCTTCCAGAATGTATTTCTTTTGTCTTTCCTCGTTTGGCCACGGCGCCCCGAGGAGTATCCAGCGTTTGACCTGCTCTATTTGCTTTTCCGTGAGCCGGTCGTTCTCCTTCGGCGGCATCTCGTAGTCCTCGTCTTTCCATTCAATGGCCGTCATGAGCAGGCTCTTTTCGGGATGAAAGGGCACTACCGCATCGTCCGAGGTCTCTCCACCCTTTAGCAGATCAGCGCGCGTAGTCAGGTTGAATTCACCTTTCACTTTCTTGCCTTGCTGGCCGTGGCAGGCGAAGCATTTGCTTTCAAGGATGCCGCGAACTTTCAATGCAAAGAGCTGTTCGCCTTCTTTGCTTTGGTCGGCTGTAACCGAACCTGTTTGCAATGAGGTCAAGATAACCGATGTAATGAAGAGGATTCTCATTAAATTATGTTTTTCTCAAGCCGGGACTCGGTGGTTGGCAAATCGCGTCGAAGAATCGCCTCAACAATGGATTCGTGTTCTTGGTATATCTCCTGGTATTCACTCAACCTAGTGTAGGCCATTCGCATACGAACGCTAATTGACAGCCAAACAGCTTCCATTTCCTTTGATGCTCGCGATACCCAGTGTCGATGGAGCGCCAAATCTGCCTCCGCTACCTTCGGCAAATCCAAATTGTCACAAGCTGTCTTTAGATCAACGAGCAAAAGGGTTATCTTTCTATCATCATCTTGATTCCACTGCGAAATAGCTTTTTTGATACAGTAAACTTCAAGTTCTCTTCGCATGCGACAGAGCAAGTCCCGTTCTTCCTTGTCTGGAGGCGAACCCACTCTTACCCCCTTGTTCTTACGATAAACTAGTGCTCCTTCTCGAGTCAGTTGAAGCAGGGCGTCGCGAATCGGTCCGCGACTTACGCCAAAGCGTTTGGTCAAGGTATTCTCACGAACGGGTTTATCGCTTTCCCATTCCCCTGAAATCACTTCCGCCCGCAACGCATCGCAGATTTCATCCCTTTTCTTTGGAATCAGTTGAATTGCCATTAATATGGCCTATCTTTTTAGAACAGACTTACTGGGTCAATCAAGATTGTTGACAATTTTTTAGGCAC
Source organism: Opitutia bacterium (assembly GCA_018695085.1). Lineage (GTDB taxonomy): Bacteria > Verrucomicrobiota > Verrucomicrobiia > Opitutales > Seribacteraceae. Next base: position 2,606 of record JABHOU010000591.1, read on the forward strand.
GACCCGAAGGTGCTCTTGGAATATAGGCTTTTGTTCTCCTAGAACCAAATTCTAAGGCTTGTTCCCAAGGTCCATCCTTCATAGACTCTAGCCCCTGCCGATGAAAGGTCATCGTACTGAATTCCTGAAATCAATTTCAAGTTTTCACCGCAGAAATAGTAATTCAATCCGGCGTATGCGCTGTGATGATTGTCTCCCCGGCCACCTCTTTTATCGGTGGGCTTATTGATATCCAAGCTCGAATCTCTCGCTGCCGCCACACGCGCGTACCGGCTGTTCAAACGGATGCCTTCTGCTTCATCGGAACCTTCGTATTGGTATCGAAGCACGAGCTTGAGTCGATCTTCTTGCAGCCAGTACATGGGCATTGCCACGAACCCTCCGAAATCGCCTTCACGATCCGAGCTGGTTTGGGGGCCATTGTTTCCAAAACCGATTGAAGTGTGTAAAGCCCATGGCCCTTTTGCCAGACGATTGACGAAAGCAATGGCATAGTCGTTGCCCTTAGCTAACCGCTCTTCGGAAGTTGTGCTGTCTTGACTGTATAAAGACAGCCAAAAGTCTTTTTTGTCGAGACTGCTGCCTTCGGAGAAGTCGCCCAACCAAGATGCATAGTACATAATGCTGTCTTCCCAGCCCCCGATGTAATCTTCATAGGTGCCGGAAAAGACTGCCGTATCGAAGGTGTGTTTGCCCTTTTTCCATTTTATCCAAGCAGCCAAGGGATTGCCATTTTCATCATCGGAAGGCCAGAGCTTGTTCGAGAAATCCGAACGTTCCAGAGCGTTGGTCAAGTATGCTGATCGTTGCCATTCGTCAGCCATGCGCGCGGATCTTCTCCCATAACCAATTTCCAGAGCGTCCGCAAAGGATACGTTCCAAAACTTTCCGGCATCAAAGGTTACGTTTGCACTTCGAAAAGTTTCGTGTCCCCATTGGCGATAATCGCCGGGATAGTTGTGGCGGTCATTTGATAATTGGCTTACCGCTTTGAACTTCCAGTAAGTCGCGAACTTTCCCTGCAAGCCCATCCAAAATCGACGAGTCTCTTCCATTGAATCATTAAAGGACTTTCCATCCTTGTCCTTGCCCTCGACATAGCCGTATTGGTGCATATAGCTCAAAAACAACTTGATGTTTTGAAATCCTTTTGATTCGGGGTTGTCGTAAAGCTTTCCGAGGTTTTGTAGCTTTTCGCATGCCGATTCCTTTTCTTGGCCGGATGCTTTTTCGGCGAGCATTGAAATCATTGAAATGGCGATTAGAAAACTGAAGATTGCTTGTTTCATAAGTTTCTTTTTCCGAGTTGTTTGCTAATGAGTTTCTAACCTTTCGTCATTGCGTTCGTTCATGCAATCGCATTCTTACTCATGTTATGAAAACCTTCGATTACTTCACTTGCGGACTCTTTTCTCCGCACACGTGCGATAGAGCCACATTGCAAAAGCAGTTGCATTGGACTTTGCGCATTACGGTGGCGTTATGCTTCATCGGTCATGGTACTTGGGGGTTGATCACAAAATCGGGATGGTTACCTTTCTTTGCTTCCCAAGGAATCGACGATCAACTTGCTTGGACTTTGCAGCCAATTATTGGCGCATTTGACATTTTCATGGCACTTCTGCTGCTGCGAAAGTCCAGTCGTGCGATTCTTATTTGGATGTTTCTTTGGGCCTTATGGACGGCGATGCTGCGACCTTTGGCGGGGAATCTAGACAAACCCGTGCAGCAGGACGACGGCTCATGGGTCGTGGAAATCAGGGAAGAGGCCCGACCTGAAAAGACCCAGACTTGGGAGTTCTGGGAGCGGGCGGGTAACTGGGGCCCGCCGTTCATGCTTTTGATAATGGGGGGGGCTTTTGCCTTGAGGAAGCAGGATTTACTGAGCGATTATGAAGAGCCCAAGATAAAGGATTCGACAATCGACACGATATTTTTCTCATGCAAATTGTGCTTGGCTCTCTTGTTGATTGGGCATGCAGGTTTCGGTTTTGCCGTTCAGAAACAAATGCTTATCAACCATTGGCAAGCGATCGGTGTAGAGGCTGACATAGGTTTTATTACAAAGATCGGATATGCCGAATTTGTCTTGGGAGTCTTGATTTTCTTGGCTCCCATACGCCCACTAATCTTCATTGCCCTCGGATGGAAGCTTTTTACCGAATTTCTCTATGTCCCGGCGGATACCGTAACCGGCATGGGAATCGTAAATATCTTTGAATGGGTCGAGAGGTGGGGGGACTACGGTATACCACTCGCCATGCTTTATATTCTGTCTTATCGAAAAGCCATTGCCCGCGAATAGGCTGTGTGATTTGGCGTTACCTTATTTTGCGTAGCCTTTCCATCGGTGTTCGAGGTTTTTGGCATTTGAAATGCCATCCGAAATTATCATCCGGTAGCGTAGGGTGATGCTCTTGCCTGGTTGAATGGACCAAC
>JABHOU010000107.1 GCA_018695085.1 Opitutia bacterium
CACGGATAAAACGATAGAGCGATTACTCTCCAACAATCCATCGGAAATCCTGAGGGCAAACGAATCTTGACCATAGAAGTTGGCATTCGGTCGGTAAAGAAGAGAACCAACCTCGGAGACCAGCGTGCCGTAAGCGGGAGGAGATAAAATCGAAAAGGAGACCGATTGGCCTTCCGGATCAACTGCTTTTAGAACCTGCACTTCGCTATCCTCATTGACGGTAAAATTACTCTCAATGAAATAGGGAGGTTCGTTCACGTTAGAAACTGAGGCTTTCAATAACTGCAAAGAAGAATTCAACCCATCACTGGCATTAATTTCCAAATCGTAAACATTGCTTCGAGGACGCTCGAAATCAGGTGACTCCGCAAATTCCAACCGTGGCGGAGTCACATTTTGGTCGATGACAAAAAAAGCATTATCAAGTTTTCCTGGAACCAAAGAATAAACAAGAACGCTAACGTTATTGTCCGATGCGTTGAGATCGAGAACATGGGTCGAGTTGCCTTCCTGAACGGAAGTACTGAAAAGCAAACCCCATGACGGAGGGAATATGGGAGCCACTTCATCAACATCCATAACCTGAACGATAACCGATTCGATTACGGTGTGGAGACCATCCGTGGCGTTAACCTCCAAGAAGTAGTCATTACCGCCAAACTTAGATGCGGGAATTTCAAAGTCGGGTGCAACCTTGAACGACAATGCACCGGTTCCATTGACTTCGAAAAGAGTCTCGTCGACACCCCCGGAAACGACATAATCCGGCGTGGTACCATCAAGATCCGTTGCATTAAGTTCAACGACGAAAAATCCGTTCTCAGCAACCTGAACAACAAGACTCCCGTTGGTGTCTCGGGATGGATAAAGAGGAGGAGTGTCGTTCAGATTGGTTATTTGTATAGTAAACATTTGAGACACTACCGCCGTGCCATCAGTGGCATTGACCTCGAGGGTGAAGATATGATTACGCGAGACTGAAGCATTCGACTCATAATCAGCAGAAGTAATGAAGGACAAGGAGCCTGTTGTATTAATATCGAAGAAATCCTTTTCGGTTCCTCCCAAAGAAAAAGTGAATGCGTCTCCATCCTCGTCGGTAGCGTTCACGTCTGCAATGAATAGTTGGTTTTCAGGAATCATTAATGAAACGGAGGAGTTGCCATTATGACTTGTGAAAACGGGTGCGTCGTTCGAGTCCAGTACTGTGACTTGAATTAATTCTTCAACAGGAATCGCCTCGACGGTATTGTCGGTCACGAGGACCTTTACAGTAAAAAGATTATTGCCGTTGAGGGATGAATTAGCCTCGAAATTCGGGGAAGCGAGAAATGTCAGAACCCCTGTGGTAGCGTTTATATCAAAAAGAGCACCATCGTATTCGCTTTGAGACAGACTGAAGGTGTGAATATCTCCAGAATCGGCATCCGAAACGTTAACATCAAGGACCGATAGTTGATTCTCGAAAACCGAGACAACATTTGGTGTGGAGAAAGAAGGAGCATCGTTTATGTTGGCGACCTCCACGGTGACTATGATTTCATCGCTCAACCCGGTTGGGTCGGTAACCTTCAAAGTAAAAGCATCAGTGCCATTGAAATCCAAGTTCGGCGAATAGGTCAAAATAGGGGGTTTGCTCGCAGAAGTAAAAGTTGCGGTTCCTCTTGAAGCATTTGACAAAATGGACCAAGTCAAAATGCCCCCATCTGGATCCGAAGCATTGAGATCAGGGTCTCGCCAGGAAGTAGGGTTACTGTCTTCGTCCATGAATACAGTAACTTCAGATCTGCCGATGATCTCGGGAGGGTCACTGTCGTTAGTTACTACAACCGTGAGGGTTAGGGTGTCTTTATTGTTAGGATTCCCATCCTCATAAACGACGACGACGACTTCGTATGTATTATTCGCATCGGCATCAAAAGGACGTTCATAATTTGGAGCATACTTAAACCGAAGATTTCCTGAAGTGGAGTTAATATCAAAAAAAGAGGAGTCTACCGATGTCGAATCAATGGAGTAAGACAATGCGGAGTTCTCCGCATCCGTGCCATTCAAATCGGCCACGGACTTTTGATTCTCCTTAACGCTCAGTGAAGTGCTAGACGCACCACCAAAAGAGGTAAACACAGGTGGATCATCAACTTCACTAACTGTAATAGAAACATTATTTTCTTGCTCTGAACCTCCCGAAAAACTGATCCAAGTGAAGGAGTCGGTTCCTGAAAAGTTTCCATCGGGTACATAGGTCGAAAAATCCGTCACAGGATCTGGCATCGAAATGCTTCCATGGGAAGTCTTGCCGTCTATGGGAAACCTCGTAAAATCAAGAAGGAGTATGGGAAGTGAAGTATCTTCATCCACAGTTTTCGGAACAGCAATGCTAAGGTTAAATAAACCCAAGACAACTACCAAAAGAAAAAGGCTTTTGAATGATGACTTCACGAAATTCAGGGCGATCAAAAAACTGAAAAGATACAAAGAAAGAATCCTTTCATATCCTTGGATCAACAATGGAAGCAAGGCATTTCCACAGACCGGTTCTGAACCAAAACCAAAGACACATGAAGACAAGCAATTGATTTAGTGCAAATAAATTGTCGCGACGAAACAGCTAGTCGGAAGGATAATTAGGCTTGAGGCAACGGGCATTTTGCCGAATCGTAGATCGTTTAGGGAATTTCCCAGTAGTACAGAAGAATGGCTTAAAAGGATATGAGTGAAGAAAATTCAAGTTTGAAACATAATGAAAGCGATGCAGACGAGTACTGGAAAGCCAACCTGAAACTAATGGGATGGTTGTTGGTCGTTTGGTTCGTAGTCTCCTACGGTTGTGGAATTCTCTTCGTGGATGAGCTGAATTCCATAAGCCTAGGGGGCTTCAAGCTAGGGTTCTGGTTTGCCCAACAGGGCGCCATCTACGTTTTCGTGGCCCTGATCTTCGTTTACGTTAAGAAAATGAACAAGCTCGACCGTGAATTCGGCGTAGAGGAGGAATAAGCCATGGACCTGCAAACTCTTACCTACACCGTAGTCGGCGCGACCTTTATCCTCTATGTCGGCATCGCCGTATGGGCGAGAGCGGGCACCACCAAGGAATTCTACGTCGCGGGCGGCGGCATACATCCGATTTCCAACGGCATGGCCACGGCAGCGGACTGGATGTCGGCGGCGTCCTTCATTTCCATGGCGGGTCTCATCGCGTTCAATGGTTACGGTGGCTCAGTGTTCCTGATGGGCTGGACGGGCGGCTACGTGCTGTTGGCCTTGCTGCTGGCTCCATATCTGCGAAAATTCGGGAAATTCACGGTGCCGGAGTTCATCGGTGATCGCTTCTATTCCAAGAAAGCCCGAATCGTGGCCGTAATATGCCTGATTTTGGCTTCCGTCACTTACGTCATAGGTCAAATGAAGGGAATCGGGGTCGCCTTTTCGCGCTTTCTCGAGACGGACTACGACACGGGCCTATATGTCGGAATGGGTATCGTTTTCGTCTATGCCGTACTCGGCGGAATGAAAGGAATAACCTATACGCAAATCGCTCAGTACGTGGTACTTATATTTGCTTACACGGTACCCGCAATCTACATTTCCCTTAACTTGACCGGCAATCCCATTCCACAAATCGGGCTTGGTGGAAATGCCGCCGACGGCACACCACTCTTGCAAAAGCTCGATCAGGTGTTGGTGGACATAGGTTTTACCGAATACACAAGCCAAGTGATGGGAAGCAAGGTGAACATGTTTGCCTATACCCTTTCCCTCATGATCGGAACCGCGGGACTTCCGCACGTCATAATGCGCTTTTTCACCGTACCCAAGGTAAAGGATGCTCGCATGTCGGCTGGATGGGCGTTGGTTTTCATTGCGATCCTATACACGACGGCGCCCTCGGTCGGGGCCATGGCCCGCTTCAATTTCACCGAGACCATTCAAACCGGCCCCGTAGGAAAGATAGAGTCCAACATCCGTTACGAAGATCGACCCCAATGGTTCAAGAACTGGGAAAAGACAGGACTGCTCGTATTTGAAGACAAAAACGGAGACGGTCGGATACAATATTACGACGACACAAACCCCGACTTCGCCGAGAAGGCGGCGGCATTCGGATGGAAAGGCAACGAAATGACCAAGGTGGACCGCGACATCATGGTCTTGGCAAACCCCGAGATCGCCAAATTGCCCGATTGGGTCATCGCCCTGGTGGTCGCCGGCGGGCTCGCCGCTGCTCTTTCCACGGCGGCAGGTTTACTTCTAGCCATTTCCTCCGCCATTTCGCATGATCTCCTCAAGGGAGTATTTCGACCCGACATCTCGGAAAAGGACGAATTGTTTGCAGGTCGCGTATCCATGGCTGGAGCAATCGCCGTAGCGGGCTACTTCGGGCTAAACCCGCCCGACTTCGCGGCGGGAACGGTCGCCATCGCCTTCGGTCTCGCCGCATCCTCCATTTTTCCGGTTCTTATGATGGGTATCTTTTACAAGAGGATGAATCGAGCCGGGGCAATCGCGGGAATGGTCGCAGGCATCGGCGTCACCATGCTATACGTCTTTCAGCATAAGGGAATCATGTTCATTGCCGATACCGCATTCCTCGGGGACATGGAGCCCAACTGGTTCCTCGGAATCTCACCCAATGCGTTCGGAGCCGTTGGGGCCGTCGTCAATTTCGCCGTCGCCTTCTTTGTATCTAAGAATACTTCCCCGCCACCTGCTGAAATTCAGGATTTGGTAGAAAGCATTCGCGTCCCCAAAGGCTCAGGTTCCGCAGCCGAGCATTGAATGAGTGATCTGGCTTGAATTCGGATGAAGCTTCTCGACAAAGCAAATGTTCTTCCTTCCATACTCTGCGTTCTACTTGGCCCTACCCTTCTTTGCGGAAAGAAACAGGCTTCGGAACCGCAACCTTTTGAAAAGGGATTCACACCGCTCTTCGATGGCAAGACCCTACAGAACTGGGAAGGCAAAAAGAAGTTCTTCCGAGTGCAGAACAGTGCCATCGTTGCTGGTTTTCTCCATGCCCGCATCCCCAACAACGAGTTTCTAGCCAGCGAAAAGGAATACGGGAACTTCGAATTGCGTTTCGAAGCCAAGCTCGTTGGGCAAGGCAACAACGCAGGCGTACAATTCCGCAGCCAACGCATACCGAACAGTCACGAGATGATCGGCTACCAGTGCGACGTCGGGGGCTGGAGCAAGGGAACCATCTGGGGCTTCCTCTACGACGAGTCCCGACGACGCAAGATGCTCGCCGAAGCCCCACAGGACGAGCTGAAGAAACACGTCAAACCGAAGGGCGAGTGGAACAAACTCATCGTTCGGGCGGAAGGCCCTCGCATTCAAATTTGGCTAAACGGTTATCAAACGGTTGACTTCACCGAAGAGGATAAAGATATTCCACTCAAAGGTCGCCTTGGTCTCCAAATCCATTCCGGCGCACCCGCCGAGTGCCACTACAGAAACCTTAGAATCAAAAAGTTTTAAATCCCAAGAGGAACTAAACCTCGTCAATCAAAGGAAAGACATGAGCCAAAGCCGTAGAAACTTCATCAAGCAATCCGCCCTCGCCTCAACGGCATTCGGGGCCTTCACCATTAGCGGAACCAAGTCTTCGGGCAAGGTCATCGGGGCCAACGAACGAATAAACGTCGCGGTATGTGGCATCAAGGGACGCGGCGCCGCCCATATGGGATCTCTCGGACGCGTGAAGAACGTTCAAATTTCTCACTTGGTTGATCCCGATTCTCGCCTTTTCGAAGGCCGCACAAAGTTCGTCAATAGCCGTTACAAGAACAATCCGGATTGCATTCAGGACGTACGCAAAGCCCTTGAGAACAAGGATATCCACGCGATATCCGTG
>JABHOU010000594.1 GCA_018695085.1 Opitutia bacterium
CCGGATCCGAAGCGAGTTAGGGCCGCTTTGGTAAAAGCTTCTCTGAGGGCATCAAAGTTGCCGAAAGTGGAGTCGATGGCGGAAGCAAGTTCTCCCGTGGGCAATCCACCGCCTGAAGGAGAGATGACTTTCCAGAAAAAGGAGTGATTGGAATGTCCTCCACCGTGGTTGCGAACCGCTCCTCGAATGCCATCCGGGATGGAGGAAAGATCTTGGATGAGATCATCGCCGTTCAGTGCGGCGAGGTTATCGTTACCTTCCAAGGCTGCATTTAGTCCCGAGACATAGGTTTGGTGATGTTTGCCGTGGTGAATCTCCATAGTTTGGGCGTCGATGTGTGGCTCGAGCGCATCGGTGGCAAAATCAAGTGGAGGAAGAGTGTGCGACATATTTGTTAGAATTAAAGGTTCGTTGCGGGGCTAAAATTTGATCTATCCTTATGGAAATACTTTGGTAGGGTGGCGTCAAGGTCGTAAGTTCGGTGTCAACCACCCTCGATTTCTACCTTTGAGCTAGGTTTTTTCTTAGGGTTTTGACGTTTGACCTGAAAATATGCCTGAAGGAGGGCGAGGGATTCTTGACTTAAGAGCCCGGACGAGACTTTTGCTTTGTGGTTGGAGAAGGGGAGGGCGTTTAGGTCCGTGGCCCCTCCGAGACAGCCCATCTTAGGGTCGGGCGCTGCATAGTGGACTTCTCCTATTCTGGACATGATCACCGCACCGGAGCACATAGGGCATGGTTCCTTCGTGACGTACAATCGACATTCGTTCAGGCGCCAGTCTCCGATTGAGCTGGCGGCTTTTGTAATGGCAATGATTTCGGCGTGAGCGGTGGGATCGTTGGCAATTCTTGTTTCGTTGCGGGCGGAAGCGATGACTTCCTCTCCATGGACGATTACCGTGCCCACAGGGACTTCGTCTGCATTCCATGCGTCGATGGCGAGATTGTACGCGAGCTTCATGAAAAATTCGTCATCGCGGTTGAGTTGCGACGGATGGAGTTTCTCAAAGGGACAAGTTGTTAATTCCTTGGCGATTTCTAGCATTCGGGGTTCCTTAAAACGGTCTTGGCGAATGGTTCGCAAGCCGGAAACGTCCTCGATCGCTTAGGCATGCTCGCTTGACGTATGTGGAAAACATGATGTTTTAATTTTCAATGATAAACCTAAATAACAGAATGTTTTACACTATTTCATGACTTCTGAAGATGATATTGAGGTCGAGGGTAAGATTGTCGCAGTTTTGCCCAGTACGATGTTTCGCGTGGAACTGGAGAATGGACATCAGGTGCTTGCCCATATTTCCGGGAAATTGCGCAAGCATTTCATAAAAATCACCGTCGGCGACGTGGTTAAGATGCAAATGAGTCCTTACGATCTCAATCGTGGAAGAATAGTTTATCGTCTTAGAAACGCCGATTCCAACCGAAAAGCTCCCATTCGTAGCTTCGGACCTCGAAGGAGGTAGCTTCACTTCTTTAGGTAAATTTTTGCATTTCCATTTGTTCCCAAATCTCATTTTCCCGTTAAATCCTCAACCAACCCTATTGCCATGTCCCTTAACCAAGACATAACCGGTTCCATTGGGCGTACGCCCCTAATCAAGCTCAACAAGGTAACTGCCGGTTGTAATGCCGAAGTTTACTTGAAGGGTGAATTTTTCAATCCGCTTGCGAGCGTAAAGGATCGAATTGGGGTTTCCATGATCGAAGCTGCCGAGCGTGATGGGAAATTGAATCCCGACAGTGTAGTAGTCGAGCCTACTTCGGGGAATACTGGTATCGCTCTTGCCTTCGTTTGCGCAGCCAAAGGCTATAAGTGCCTTTTGACGATGCCTGAAACCATGTCGAAGGAGCGCCGGGTCCTCCTCCGCTTACTTGGAGCCGACATCGTGCTTACTCCCGGCGCCAAAGGAATGCCGGGTGCTATCGCCAAGGCGAATTCATTGTTGGAGGAGTATGGCGAAAAAGGATTTATGCCGCAGCAATTTGAAAACCCTGCCAATCCGGAGATTCACCGTCAGACGACTGCCGAGGAAATATGGTCCGACGTGGAGGGGGATATCGCTGCGTTTGTCGCCGGCGTTGGAACCGGGGGCACGATCACAGGAGTTTCCGAGGTGATCAAGCAACGCAATCCCGATCTCCTTTCGGTCGCGGTCGAACCGGATGAAAGTCCGGTGATCACCCAAACCATCGCGGGTGAAGAGGTGAAGCCGGGACCACACAAGATACAAGGAATTGGGGCTGGCTTTGTTCCCAAGAATTTGAACTTGGATATAGTGGACGAGGTACAAAGAGTTAACAGCGATGATGCATTCGCTATGGCTCGTCGCCTTGGTATTGAAGAAGGCATTCTCGGAGGTATTTCAACGGGGGCTTCGGTTACGGCTGCCTTGCGGATTGGCAACCGTCCTGAAATGGCAGGTAAACGCATCGTCGTTATTGGGGCTAGTTGCGGAGAACGTTACCTCACCACCCCATTGGCTGCTGAAGCCGCAGCCGAGGTCATGGATGCCGTTGCGGCGGAAGACTAGGCTTTTTACCATTTTGTCTTAGCAGGATTTGCATGGTTTTCAGTTTCTGAAAAATCGTCTAGGGATTATTTATTTGCCCCAATTTTTTGAAATAGCCCAAAGCTAGGGTTTTAGGATCAGATGAGGGCTGTCGTACGTCGTGTTCAAAGAGCCCTTGTTCGAGTGGAGGGTGAAGTCGTTGGTGAAATCGGAGAAGGTCTTCTGGTCTACCTCGGAGTTTCAGGCGAGGATGATGTCGGAGATTTGGACTGGCTTGTCCCTAAGATCGCCGGATTAAGAATCTTTGATGACGATGAGGATCGCATGAACTTATCCTTGAAGGATAGAGACTTGGATGTGTTGGTAGTGAGTCAATTTACTCTCTATGGGAATCTGAGAAAGGGTTTTCGTCCCTCCTTCAATCGGGCGGCTTCACCCGATCTCGGAAAGACTCTTTACGAATGTTTTGTCGAGAAAATGTCCGCAGAGCTTGAAAAGCCAATCCCCACTGGACGGTTTGGGGCTCATATGGAGATCGAGGCAGTGGATCACGGTCCTGTGACCATACTGCTCGATTCCCGAGATAAGAAATATTAGTTTTTTGCTTTTTCGTATGAAAAAAAGCAAAGTTTTGGGAGCGTCGTTTTTCAATAGGCCTACGGTACAAGTGGCTCAAGAGCTTATCGGCAAGTTGTTGTGCCGCAGAGTTGCGGGATCTTCGGGCTTTATTCAAATGAGGATTTGCGAGACCGAGGCTTACGACGGTCCAGAGGACAGGGCATGCCATGCCCATCGTGGTAAAACTGCTCGAAACGAGGTGATGTTCGGATCCGCAGGGCACTGGTACGTTTACCTGTGCTATGGTATGCACTGGATGTTGAATGCGGTGACTGGTCCCGTTGATTACCCGGCTGCTGTTCTTATCCGAGGGTGTTGCGGTGTGATCGGTCCCGGACGTCTAACCAAGGCATTCTCGGTTCATCGAGAATGTGATCGGTCGGAGATTTCGGAAAAGTCAGGGCTTTGGGTTGAGGACGACAATTTTGTCGTTAATTGCGATGAAATCGTCATCGGTCCTCGCATTGGTATTGGTTACGCTGGTCCCGAATGGGAAAGCAAGCCATTTCGTTTTGGCTGGAAACCACCCTTGGATGAATGATAATGCTTTTCTCCGCACTTGCTTTTTTGCCTATGCGTGGCAATGGTATTCAATTATGAGGGTATTTCCTTCAAGTCTACTTTCCATTTTCGCCATTGTTTTGCTCAATGGGTGCTTTTATCGTACGGCGAGCGAAGCACCCATTGTTTATCAAGAATGGAATGCTCGATACAACTATGATCTTGATAATCGTCGCCTTACTTCCTCGTTTGGAAATAAGCGAATCGGAAGGAACTGGGGGCGAAATGAAAATGGACTCATTGATTACGATCGTTGGTGGGGAAGGGGCCCCCTCATTACTGAGAATCTCATGATCGCTAGGCGAAAAGATGAGGATGCCATTCGCGAAAAACGCTGGATAGAGTCCGAAAAAGCGAGATTGAAAGCTCGGCGAAAGGAAATAGAAAAGGAAGCCGGAATGAATATGTCGAAGCCCGATGTCGCCGAAGACTCGGTGCAGTCGGCAACCGATGAACCTGTGCCCTTTATTCCGGAACCATTTGCTCCCACTGCCCCGGCTGTCGAGGAACCTGCTCCTCTTCCGAATAATCCTGCCATTCCCGAAGACCCGGCGGCACCATCCCCATTTGCTCCAATGCCGCCGGATTCCGGTTTGCCACCTTTGCCTGGCGGAGGAGATGGAGCCCCTCCTTCCCCTTTCGCTCCCTTGCCTCCCTTGTAACCTATGCAAAAAATTTCTCGGATCGAAATTTGGCTTGCGATAATTTTCTCTATTGCCGCCTTGGTATTCGTATTGTTGCTTTGGATGCGGGGTGAGGATGCCTCCA
>JABHOU010000218.1 GCA_018695085.1 Opitutia bacterium
AAATTCGCCGAACCGTTCAAGGACATGAAGGACCCGGCCAGGAAATCCTACGCCACCATCATGCATGCGACCGATCACTACATCGGCCGGGTGGTGGACAAAATCGAAGAACTCGGGCTTAGCAAGGATACCCTTTTCATTTACATGAGTGATAACGGGCATTCCGAGGAAACCGGTAACCGTATTCGCGTGGAAAACCACAAGAGCGGACACCCGAAGGGACACTTTTACGGTGCCAGTGGAGGAGGATATACCGGAAAATGGAAGGGGCAAAAGGGAACTTTCCTGGAGGGTGGAATCCGCGTACCGGCGGTTATCAGTTTTCCAGCCAAACTTCCGCAGGGTGAGACGCGCGATCAGGTGGTCACCTCCATGGACTGGTTGCCTACGGTGATGGAGTTGTGCGGGATCGAACGCAAGAAGGACGACCCCAAACTCGATGGGCACAGCGTTCTTCCTCTCATCCGCTCCGCGAAAGCCGAACCGGGTTACGGAGACGTTCTGCACTTCCAATGGCATACCCAATGGGCGGTGCGAAAAGGAGAATGGAAGTTGATCGGACGGGGGACCAAACCTTCCTTTCTTGGTAATTTGAATGATGAACAACCTGAGCGCAGAAACTATGTCAAAGAAAATCCGGAACTGGTTGTCCGTCTTCTCGAGATGCACAAAAAATGGACTAGAGAAGTTAAGCTCAAATGACAGGATGAGAATACCTGTGAGTAGAGACTTGAGGCATTGTTATGCGAAATGGTTCAAGGTGAGCGCCCCAGTAAAGAATGCTCTCGCTGAAAAAAACGGACGACTGCGGAATATATGTTAAACGTCTGACTAACTTAAAAACCTTAAAATCAAATTCATGGCTTTACAGAAATATTTATTTATTACACGTTCTCAAAATTCATTACTCAAAAGCGAATTTAACCGCATAGTTTCGAAACCATCAAAAACGATGGTAGTGAAAGGAAAATAAAATGGCAGAAGCAAAGAAAACCACCACAAGGAAAAGAAAAAACCCTTCCAAAAAGGTAACGGACATCGACGACGTAAAAGCAGTTGAGAAACTTCGCGAGGCACGTGAGCAAATCCTCTCCGAACTTCGCCACTCGATTGTCGGGATGGACGACGTCATCGACCAAGTGATGATATCGATCTTCGCTCGTGGACATGGATTGCTTGAAGGAGTTCCCGGCCTTGCCAAGACACTCTTGGTAAGTTCGATTGCGAAATGCCTGTCGCTTTCATTCCGTCGCATCCAGTTCACTCCGGACTTGATGCCATCTGACATAACCGGAGCCGAAGTCTTGCAAGACGATCCGGAAACGGGTCAACGCAAGTTCACTTTCAACAAGGGCCCGATTTTTGCGAACATGATCTTGGCGGACGAAATCAACCGGACGCCACCCAAGACGCAAGCCTCCCTTTTGGAAGCTATGCAGGAGAAAATGATCTCTGCCGGCGGAGAAGACTTTAAGTTGGACCCGCCATTCTTCGTCTTGGCGACCCAAAATCCTCTTGAGCAAGAAGGCACCTATCCCCTACCCGAAGCTCAGCTCGATCGTTTCATGTTCAAGATTCACGTCGAGTATCCCACCGAAGAGGAAGAAATCGGCATCATGAGACAAGTCACCAGCGGTTCCACAACGGAACCAAAGTCCGTACTAACAAAGAAGGAAATACTCGCCCTGCAAGATCTCGTACTTCGGGTTCCGGTGGCTGATCACATTTACAACTACGCAGCGAAACTGGTGCGGGCAACACGCCCCGGCCAAGAAGGCGCCCCGGAGTTCATCAACGACTGGGTGTCATTCGGCACCGGACCACGAGCTTGCCTCAACTTGATCATGGCCGGTAAAGCCAGAGCTATTCTGCAAGGCCGTTTCAACGTAGCCATCGATGACATACAAACTCTGGCGCTGCCGGTGATGCGCCATCGCATGGGCCTGAATTTTGCGGCTCAATCGGAAGGCGTGAAAACGGACGACGTCGTTAGGAAATTGCTCGAAGAAATTCCTTCCGACGAGAAAATGTATCAAGCCAAGAGCGCCTGACTTCAACATTCTCTACCTGTCGGTAACGACTAATTGCTAAAAAACAGCAAAGGCCGGAAGTCAACTGAAGCTCTATGCAAAAAGCGAAATATCTCGATCCTGATACGCTGAGTAAGATCGGTCCTCTCGACGTTGTCACTCGACAAGTCGTCGAGGGCATCCGCATAGGGATGCATCGAAGTCCGGCAAGGGGAATCAGCACGGAGTTCTCTGCTTATCGTCAGTACGTACCCGGAGACGAGATTCGCAACATCGACTGGAAGCTTTATGCTCGAAGCCAACGCTACTTCGTAAAGTTATTCGACGCCGAGACTAATTTCTTAGCTAATTTATTGCTAGATGCGAGTTCGTCGATGACCTTTGGCTCGGGGAATATCACCAAACTTGAGTACGCTAAATACATGGCGGCAAGCCTCGCCTACCTGATCGTCGATCAACGCGATTCCGCCGGGGTTGGTATCTTCGATGGAGAATTGCAGCAGTATATTGAACCGAAGAGCACTTTGGGAATTCTCGCCGACATTTCCCGAGAAATGGAAAATGTCGAACCACAACCTCGCACAAACGTCGCCAACATCCTGCACGAGTTCGCCGGCAGAATGAAGCGGCGAGGGATGGTGATGGTGTTTTCGGACCTATTGGACAACACCGACGAATTCATCAAAGGCATCAATCACCTCCGATTCCGTGGCCATAACGTCACCGTATTCCATATTCTTGACCCTCATGAAATCGAATTTCCATTGAACGGCGTATGGCGTTTTGAGGGTTTGGAAAACGATGGTGAGTTGATCACTCAGCCAGCTCGTGTTCGGGAAGCATATTTAAAGGAACTTGAAGTATTCATCGGCAAGGTGCGTGGTGCATGTATAAAGAGCCAAGCCGATTACGTCTTGGTCAACACTGCGGAACCAATCGAATCGGTTATATCTAGCTATCTCCTTCAGAGAACAGCAGCGGCAAAGGTAAGATGAAATTCTTTGTTTTGAATATTTTCCTATCGATGGGACTTACCGCAATGGCAACTCAGGCGGCGGAAGACTTGGTCATTGAAGATTTCGAGAAAAAACACGGGGACTGGACTTTCGAGGGTTCCGCTTTCACTGGATATGGGTCTGGAGATTATTGGCATCCCGGACGCTTCGATCGAGGTATTCTTAGAACTCGGGGACATCGAGGATACGCCTTGTTGAAAAGCTGGGGTCGTGACGGCAGAAACGTCGACGGAGAAACGGGGCAAGCCCTCTCCCCTATTTTCAAGGTAGAGCGCAACTTCATCATGTTCATGATTTCGGGTGGCAGAAACTCAGGTCGAACCTGCGTAAACCTTATTGTAGACGACAAAGTGGTTCGCTCCGCAACTGGCAACAATTCAAACTTACTTCAAAAAGTCGCCTTCGGAGTTACTGCATTCAAAGGAAAAGAAGCACGAATTCAAGTCATTGACCAAGAAACCGGACCATGGGGACATATTTGCATCGACGACTTGATCCAAACCGACGACTCCTCCGGATCTCGCCTCACCAACGACATAACGATTCCAAAGGCAGACACAATCTGGACGCAAACCGGACGACAATCGGGGGAACTGCATTGGAAAAATGCTAAGTTACTCCTCAATCGAAACCCCATAAAACCGGACGAAATAAAGAGTATCTCTCGCAAAACTACGGCGATAAAAAACGCTGATCCTCATGCTGTTCACTTTAAAAATGGGGAAATTTGGCAGGTTGAAATACTAACTCTCACCAACGACAAACTGGCTCTGAGAGGAAATCCGTTCGGTGAACAAACCGTCGATCTGTCTTCAGTTATATCTCTTGAATTCTCGTCGAAGCCCGAACGGTTGGAAACTTCCAGACCCGGAGTGCTCTACCGCATCAGCGGCCGACCTCTACC
>JABHOU010000595.1 GCA_018695085.1 Opitutia bacterium
GCCATTCGGTATCCCAAATCCGGCAATGGGCTTTTGAGTAGTCCAAGTCCACGGGGATAGTGATGGAAGCTCCGTCGGCATTGTATACCGCATGATTCCGCAGGTCGATCGAGAGGTAGGAAAGGTTGTACTTCCATTCGTTGTTGACCAAGCGGTCATAGCGTGGGTTGTAGAACCTTTGGGGGGCAGGGGAGTTCTTGTTGTCGTCGTAATCGGTGAAGACGACGTGCAGGCGTTTGCCGTTCCGGCTCGGGATTTTGACTTGGTAGGATGACCAGTCGAGGCGTCCCTTGGCATCCAAGTCGGTCACGTCGCGTTCAGGTCCGCTCCAAGTCTTTCCGTTGTCGGCGCTGATTTTGTAGGTCCAGGAACTGGTATGGCCGTCCGTCCGGTAATAAATCACCTCCTTGTCCCCGTGAATCCGATAGACGGTCGGGTAGGAAAGCTTGGTGGCGATGGGGGGCATCTTCTTCCAGGTGATTACGTGGGCTTGTTCCCCGACGGGCCGATTGGAGACGAGGTAGGTTCCGGGCGTTCTGTGACAACCAAAGAGGACGTGCAGATGATCGTTCTCGTCCGCCCAGATGATGGGACTGAAGTGGTGATCCGATTCGCTCTTTGCCGAAAGCCGGACGGGTTCGGAGAAAACCCGTTTCGCCGAGTCGTAGGAAATGAGCATCGGGAAAGCCTTGCCCTTTTCGTTCTTAGTCGGGCTGGCGTCTCCGTTGTACACTACGAAAAGATTGCCCTTGATGAAAACCGACTGCGGGCGCTGCCGGGCATCGTAAAGCATCTTGAACTTGCCATTCTTTCCGAAAGGGATGATTTCGGGGGTGGAGAAAGCCTCTGCGTAAAGCAAGAAGGCAAGAAGAATTGAAAAGATTGCCTTCATCCTTTCTGTCCTTCCAGTCAGGTTGACATCCAGGATACGTAGACGGTCCACTTTCCGTTTTCCTTGCCCAGGGCGCATTCGACGAATCTGCCTTTGGGGAGATCCATTTTTCGGTCCACTCTTTCTTTTAGTTCCTCGAGTTTCCACCAAGCTCGCTCCCTGCCTATTTGGATGGAGCACTTTGATTTGTCTCCATTCTCAAATATTTCGTTCTTCAGAAAATCCAATCTTTCTTCGTTAGGGATTGAGGCCTTGAGGGCAAGGGCATCATCGATTCCGGAACCCTGGAACAAATAGCCGAGGCCGATGGTGCCCTCGGGGAACTCGATCCCGGTTCTTCTGGTCACCTCGGTCAGTTCCTTGTCCGTAACATCGGGAGGAATCAGTTCGAGGTCTTGGCCGAAATCGAGGCAACCACCCAAGCAAATGAAGAAGAGTATTGGGGAAATCTTCATTCGAAGGGCGATTGTTCGGGCGATCCAGAGGTACCTCCGTAAGAGAAGGATGCTTTCCATTGCTTGAGTCCTGCAATTTCGCGTATGCTGTAACTGACGTTCCCAAAGGCACCCCTTGTTATTTCAAAGGTTGCAGGAACTTTTTCCTTTGCTTCCTTCTTCAAGTGATCTGCCAATTGATTCGAATATTCGCCTATGAAGTGTCCTGGGAAATCGACGAAAAAAAGCTCTACCAGGGAATTCTCTCCGTTTTTGTCGTTAGGATAGATTTTCCATGTCATCCGGAATTCTTGGGTTTTTGTCTGCTCGAGCATTGAGCAGGCAGTTCCGCTTATGATAAACAAAATACAAAGAGCTCGAATCATTGAAGCACAGGTGTAAAGGCAGACGGTTCCATTAATCCTGATTCGGCGCCGTCTTTCTTTTCTTTTTCTCGGGAAAGGAAATTTTTCCGTCATACCCGATGACGACCATCTTCATTTCCATTTTCTTGAACAATTTCATTCTTTCTTCCTTGTTCTTTGCAGTCTTGAGCCCCATGGGGAATTTGGTGACCACAACTCCCCAATCATCGGAACTTCCACCTCCTTTGATCATGAGGGCCATGAAGTTTTTCTCATCATTCTTCCAACCATATTTTTCTTCAACCGCCTTACGGGTTATTTCAGGAATTCCGACCTGCTTCGCTATGGCGGAATAAAACTGATCAGGGTCAGGGTACTCCTCAAGCAACTTCACGTCGACGATCTTGGTCTTGTAGAGCTTCTCGAAGAACTCGACTTTCTTACGATCCGAGCTTGGGTCGTCAGCATGGGAGAATTGGGCGAGCAGAAACCCGGCAAATAGAGAGAAGAGAAGATTATTTATGATTTTCAAGGTCTGCCCCAGATTATTTTTTTGTAGGAGGAAGACGGCGTAGGTTTTGGGATTTCTTAATCTCGGGGATCTTTACGACGATTTCCTTGATTGGTTTCCATGGACCGCCTGCGCCATTGAAGCCGATTCCTACCTCAAGTTCTCCGTTCTTGCCTTCGCGGATAGGGAAGCGGTTGTTGTAAGTGGAATGGAGGAGATCCCCATTGAGGAAGAGAAGGAATCTTCCCTTTTTGCCAATCACCACTCTCAGGGGTGCAATTCTGTCAGTGCCGGCGTAGCCGTATCCTCTGACCGATTTGGGTGGAACGAATTTACCTTTGGAGGAGTCATGCTTGTATACGGCGTTCACCTTGATTTCTCCATGGCCTTCCTTGTTGAAGCCGAGAATGGTAGCGTCGACGATCGTCGGGATTGACGGGTTGGCGATGGCTTGCATGAGCCCGGGAGGAAGCTCGTCACCGCCTGCTTTCTTGCCTAATCCCGGAGGCAACTCGTCGGATGATGCAAAGGGGGAGAAAGCGCAAAGAAGAAGGGTGAGAAACAATGGCTGAGGGGAAAATCTAAGGTTCATGCTTGGTTTCTATTGAATTTATCAACTCCCGTCCATGCTTTCCTGCAGGACTTTCTTGGCGGCATTGTGGCCGGGTATGCCACTCACAGCCCCTCCGCGCTTGGCTGATGAGCCACAGAGAAACAGATTCGGGTGTTCGGTCTCCACACCCCATTGACCGACTTCCTCCTCGCTTTCGGCAAAGGGCCAGGTCAGATCTCCATGAAAGATGTTTCCCTTTGGTAGGTGAATCTTCTCTTCCAAATCGACGGCGCTCATGGCCTCGATACAGGGTTTGCCATCAGCATCCGAAGCAAGGCATTCCTCGATCGGTTCCTCGAGGTATTGGTTGATTCCGGAGAGGTAACGTTGCAAGGCGAGATCACGAGCCTTTTCGTTGTCTTCCTTGAATAAGCGGTAGGCCATATCCAACCCGAAGAGAGTTAGGGTATGAAAGCCTCGGGCATTCAGTTCGGGGGAAAGGATGGAGGGGTCGGTCAGGGTGTGGCAGTAAATTTCGCCGGGTGGTGTCTCGGGCATTTTGCCTTCGACACTCGAATCGTAGCTGGCCTGCATTTGCGCATAACCCTCATTGACATGAAAGGTTCCTGCAAGGGCGTCTTCAGGCGAATGCTTGGTTGACAGGAGCCGGGGCAATCGTTTCAGGAGCATGTTAACCTTGAAGGCTGTTCCCTCGTCAATCGTGACCGAATCACATGGTTTTCCCGTCAGTCGGGCCAGTTCTTTGCCGGATGCATTGCAGAGAACGAACCGGGCGTCGACCTGGCTTTCTTCCCCATCAATCTCAAAAGCAACAGAAGAAAGCTTTCCGTCGGGGTTGACGGAACTGACCGTTGCACTAGTGGCGAAAGTTACCTTGCCCGTCTCTTGGGCAACTCGAACGAGTTCGTCGACCAGTGTTCCCATACCTCCCTTGGGAACAAGCCACTCGCCGTTCCCTCGCCCTATGACATGATATAGAAAACAACGATTCTGGAGTAAAGTCGGGTCGTGGGGGTATGTGGAAACACCGATTTTGCCATCCGTAAAGACAAGCCCTCGAATTAGATCGCTTGAGATTCTGCTTTCAATCACTTGACCCAGCGGTTCCTCGACGATGGATTGCCAAGCCCGTTTGCCATCGTCATTCAGTCGGTTCCGCATTTCGTCTCTTGAAACGAGAGGCTCGGTCATGCTGGGCCAGAGGACGGAAGCCAGGCGCTCCTGCATGGTCTGCAGTTCCATGTATCCTCGATAATCGGATTCAGAGCCCGTCAGATTTGCGAAGGCTTCCAGATTGGCTTCCATGCCATCGTTGCCTAGGAGAAGTTCGAGCGGGATTCCGTCTTGAAGAGTTGGGGTGTAGGAAGCTGTCCGTCGGGGAAGCAGTTCGATCTCCAGACCGAGTTCGTCCACGATTTTTTGCGGGAGAAGGCTGACCAAATAGGAATAGACCGATAAGCGTGCTTCCATTCCTGCAAAAACTCGAGAAGAGCGAGTGGCGCCACCCAGTTTCGCATTTCGTTCAAGCACCAAGACCGACAATCCGGCCTTGGACAAGTAACAAGCAGATATCAATCCGTTATGGCCGGCTCCGATGATTGCAACGTCGTA
>JABHOU010000630.1 GCA_018695085.1 Opitutia bacterium
CCCATTCGGATGCCAAGAGGAAGTTTCTCCGTGAAGAACATCTTTCTTGTAACGAATCTCAAGCTGCTTTTCCCCGTTTTCGTGCCAGGAGGTCCAGAGGCCGTCCTTTGCTCCCTCGTTCAAGTATCCCAATCTCTTGAGCCGGCCGTTGTCGTAGTTTTCCTTCACCCATCCCGAGAACGGTTTTTCGGTGCCGGGAATGCACACCACCATCAACCCTTTCACTCTCTTTGCTGCCAGCGTACCGAGATCGATCGCTTGCGATGCGATTTCCTCGAACACTTCGGGGTCCTCCAAGTCGGGCTTTTGGCAGCCCGTGAGCACCCACGACAGGCAAAGGATCGAGAGAATACCTTTCATAGGCCACCCATTCTATGATCCGCATTTCGCGCGGTCAAGCGTAGCGGATGTTCCGTCGAAACAACGATTGCAATTCCAGCTAAGACATTGACCCGCATCGCCGTTTCCTCAGTAATGCTTCGGATGAAAACTTTCCTAGTATTCTCGACCCTCATTATTTTCGGAGCTATTCAGGGCGTTTCCGCCGAAGTCCTCTTCGACGGCAGGAGTTTGGACAAGTTCGAGTTCGCCGAGGGTTCGTGGGAAATCGAGAAGGACGGGTCCGTCGTTTGCCGCATGCAGGAGCAAAAGGACGCCAAGGGAAAAACCCGCATCCGCGGCCGGGGATACCTCTGGACAAAGCGGGAATTCGCCGATTTCGAATTGTCCTTGGCCTACAAGCTCTCACCCGGAGCCAACTCTGGCGTATTCTATCGGACGGACAAGGACAACCCCGTGCAGGGCGGCTTCGAAATTCAGCTCATGGACAACGAAGGCTTTCAAAAGAAAGCGAAAAAGAAACTGCCGCCGCGAAAGCTAAACGGGTCCTTCTACGACGGCTTAGCTCCCGCCAAGGATTTTTCCAAGCCCGTGGGCGAATGGAACGCCTTTCGCCTCCTCTGCGATGGGTCTCGCATTACCTGCTATCTCAACGGCGGCAAGTGCTTCTCCGTGAATCTCGAGGACTGGAAGATCTCGGGAAAGAATCCCGATGGTTCCGCAAACAAGTTCAAGAACGCCCTCAACGATCTTCCCCGCAAGGGCCGCATAGGCTTTCAGAACCATGGACAAGTCGTTTGGTTTAAGGATATTGCCATTCGCCTCCTGAATAATTGATAGGAAACTATCCGGCCCCTTTGCTAAAAGAGGCTTCGGTTCCCCGAGCCATTTCTCTTACTGAATTGCCACGACCGGAGGGTCTCGCAACGACAAAAGTGTGAATAGATGGCTTGGTCGCGTCACATTGTGACTCGCAATGACAAGTAAGTTTAATCAGTTACTCGCATTTGGAAGGCGTTTCCAGGCGGTGCCTTTGGCTCGAAGACCGTCGTGTTCGAAGGTGAGACCGAAATCGAGGCGCTTGAAGCCTTTCAGCAAGGAAGCCGGATTCTTTGGGGTCTTCGGTCCCCCGGGATGGCCGAAGACGGTGGACTCGTAGGTTTGGAATTTCTCGTTCCAGACGTACTCCCCGCCACCGGGACAGATGAGGAGAACGTGCCAGGTCTTGGTGTGGTAGGCGAGGGCGTCGTCCTTTCCGAGGTTTAGCTTCCACTCGTTCAGAATGGGGAGGTTGTTCCAAGAACGACGGCGGAATTGTTTCGTCATTTCATCGCGGGAAAAAACGTCCATAAACGATATCAACTTGCTGTCCACTGTGATGGAGGTGCTTTCGCCAAGCCATGGCTTGGGATTCTCGGGTAGGGGTTGCTTCTCCTTTTTCATTTTTCGAGTGTCGAGACGGCGGTCGAGCGAACGCTTGAGGAGGGCTTCGTTCAAGGTCACGGTCAGTAATTTCGAGGAGGGCGCGTAATAGAGGGCGATCTCATCCACGCCTTCGTCCTCGAGGTCTTCAAGAATGTCGCCCGCAGGCGCGATCTTAACGTATCCCTGCTTCTTGTATTCGTGATTTGTCCAAGTTGTCATTCCGGGAGCGGTTTGTTCGACCCAGGCTCTGA
>JABHOU010000168.1 GCA_018695085.1 Opitutia bacterium
CAGCTTCCCCGGAATCAAAGTGGCCAACAGAGGCATCAGCGGCGACACCACGCGCGGCGTACTCATTCGCATGAAGGAAGACGTTCTCTCCCTCAACCCAAAGGGCGTGGTAATCCTCATCGGCACGAACGACCTCGAGGAAAAAGCATCCCCCGAAGTCATCGCCGGCAACTTGAAGCTCATCATAGCCGAACTCAAGAAGCACAATGCAAAGATGCCGATCATTCTCTGCAACACCTTTCCCAGTTCCGCCAGCAAGAGACGCCCCGCCGATCAGATCAAAAAGATCAACCAGCTCTATTTCGCCACCGTCAAAGGTGATCCCCAAATCACCGTCCTTGACACTTGGCTGCTCTTTGCCGATGCCAAGGGCGACGCGAAAAAACCGGAATTCCCCGACCTGCTACACCCGAACAAACTAGGTTATGCCAAGTGGGCCGCCGCCCTCCGTCCGCTCTTGGCCACACATGGCTTCATCGAAACCAAGCCCGAAGCCTTCACCATAGAACCCGGATTCGTCAGCCTCTTCAACGGGAAGGACCTAACCGGCTGGGGCTTTCGGGCAAAGAAGACCTTCAAGCAAACCGTTGCCTTCGACGGGAAGAAAGCCAGCGATGAGGGTCGCTACCGGGCGATCAACGGTCGGCTCGTGGTCACTACCCCGCCCGAGGGTCGCCGCGTCCAGCAGCTTTGGACGACCAAGGAGTTCCCGAAGGACTTCACCCTCAAGCTCGAGTTCCGGGCAACCCCCAATGCGGACAGCGGGGTCTTCATCCGCAAGCCTCAGCTCCAATGCCGCGACTACGTTCTGGCCGGTCCGTGGAAGGATCTCAAGAATTACAAGCCACAGGAATGGAACGAAATCGTGGCCGTGGTCAAAGGTGGAGTAGCCCACTGCACTTGCAACGGAGATGTCCTCAACGCCGAGTTCAAGGTGCCTGCCACCGGCCCGATCGGCCTCGAGGGCGATCGCGGACAAATGGAATACCGCAGGATTCGGATCAAAACTGCGAAGTAGAAAACCGGCCGACACTCCGCCTTGGCTTTACCCTTACTTCCTGACAAGAGCGAGCAGGTTGGCCAATTCTTGTCGGGTCATGGTTTGCTCGAGCCCGTCGGGCATCAAGGAAACGGGCAACGCCCGCAAGCTCTTCAAGTTCGAACGGGGGATGGTTTTGCGTTGGCCCAAGGGCAAGACCAAAGTCACCGAGTCCAGGCTTTCCCCTTCGAGAATCCCGGCGTAAGTCTCACCATCCTTGGTCTCCGCCTGATAAAAAGCATAGCTTGGGTATACCTCGCGATTGGGAACGATGACGTGCAGAAGCAAGGCGTCGGCCGGCTGGTTTCTCAGGCCGGACAGATCGGGGCCGACCGAATACCCGGAATCACCCAACTTGTGGCAGGAAGCGCAAACTCTTTGGAAAACCGCTTGCCCGGCGGAAGGATCCGCAGGCAGATCGAGGACTTTCTTGAATTCCCGATAAACCTTCATGCGGTCGGAATTTTCAGCCGATTCGAAAAGTTTGGCTGCGCGGGTCTTCAGCTCGGAGTTTCCAGTGAACCGCCGGCGTTGGGTCAGGCTCACCGCATGGAGCGGAAGAGCGGTTGATTCCAGGGCTTTCAGGACGAGTGACTGGAACGGCTTGCGGGAGAGGAGGGAGTCGATGACCACAGCCCCGTCAACCGGTGAAAGGGTCGGATGCAAAGCCAGCAGTTTTTTTCCAAGCTTGGGATCATTCGTCGAAGCAAGCGAGCGAATGGCCGCTTCCCGAATTGCATCCCGCTCGGAGGGACGGAGCAAAACGAGGAGTTTTGAGCGAGCGGACAGTACAAGCAGGCGGATGGCGGACAAGCGATCGGCGTCGGGCAATTTTCCATCGAGTGAAACCGTCAGAGCCTTGGGTTGAATCTCTTGCTGATAGGGCTTGCGCAGATTCTCAGGCAACCCGAGAAGGAAAGCCACCCTTTGAGCAAACCCCCACCCCTCCTTTTTGTCCCACAGTTCGCGAATCACGGAAGGCATTTTTTCAGTCGGTTGTTCCTTGGTCAGGATCTTGGCGGCTTGCTCGACAAGGGAAGGTGGTGCGCTGTCGGGAAATTCCTCAACCAATTCCCTTGCCCTGCCTGGAAAAGAACTGAAAAGTGCGGCACGGAACCATTGGTTGGATCCCGATTTTCCAGCCAGGGATGCTAGATCGGTCAGTCGCCCTCCTTTCAAAACCTTGTCGATGGCCAACGCCACTCCCTTTGATTGATGCCAAGGCACAGGCTTGGCTTCGCTTCTAGAGGAAACCCGCCAGATACGGCCCATTTTCTTGCCCGCCTCAAAATCGAGGGAAGCCGCAGCCTCGGGAGGCAGGTAGTTGGGATGATCGACGTACTTGCGATACATATCGCATAAGTAAAGAGCACCATCGGGACCGTTGGCCGCGAAAACCGGCCGGAACCATTGGTCCGGCGAAGCGAGAAATTCCCGCCCCACAGATGAAGGTTTGGAAGACAGCTTGTCCTTCGTCTCCACAATAGAGCGGCAATGGACGAGGTTCTGGGCAGGTTCGCAAATGAAGAAACTCCCGCGGTGACGGGGCAGGGCGTCCCCCGTAAAGAAACATAATCCGCAACAGGAGGTAAAGCTTCCGGCATGCGGTTTTTGCATAAGCTTGGGGATGTAGCTGGCAGCCGTGGTGTCGGGAGCAAGTGGAAAAAGAGGAGTCGCCGAACCCGCTTCGGCCAAGTCCATCATGGGAGGGACCCCTGACAAATTGGGGTTCTTCTCCAAAGCTCCCGGACCAAAGACCGCCCAGCGGAGGGGATGCCGGTTATCGCAGACGAAGCGTCGGCCCTCCCGATCGAAGGCTTGCCCTACCTGCCCCGTGCTGGGGAGCGATTCCACCATCAGGGTTTCGGGATGAAAGCGCCAGTCGTTCTTGCGGGCCTCCACCGGCGGGCGGTCCGGGTGTTTCGGCGAGGTCACCTTCCCTCCCGTCAAGCCGCTCGTCAGGTAGATCCATCCATCGGGGCCAAGAACGGGAGAAGCAACCCTCAGCTGCTCGCTGCTGCTATTGGTAAAAAAACCGGTCAGGACCACTTCCCGTTTGTCCGCCACCCCGTCGCCATCGACGTCCTCGAAGTAGATCACGTCCGGAGCGTCGGTCACGAAGAAACCCTTCTTCCACGGCATAATTCCATTCGGGAAAGTCAGCCCGCGGGCGAATTCCGTACGCTTTTCGAAGCGCCCGTCCCCATCCGCATCCTCCAGTCGTGCAATTCTTCCGAGCTTCGCCTTCGGCAATTCCCCCCTCACGGGATGCGGGTAGCCCCGGCTCTC
>JABHOU010000350.1 GCA_018695085.1 Opitutia bacterium
ACTGCGGAACCGAGATAAGGATAGTCCACGCCACGATCCAAGGGATCGCCCCTTTGCATGCGGGGCACGCCGGTAGAATGATTTGGATCCTTGGTCGCCATGGTCCGGATGACCGATATCTTGTGTGCGATCTTCGCGGTATTGGGCATCAGTTCGCTGAAATGAATGCCGGGGATGCTGGTCTTTATGCTTCGAAACGGGCCCGCGAACTTGCTCTCTGGCAAGGGGTGCCAGCTTTCATACTGACTTATGCCGCCATCCAACCAGATGAGGCAAACTTGCTTTTTCTTTTCCTTGATCTGCTTCGCGATGGAGGGATGGAGCAGACTACCAAAACCCGCTAATCCTCCCAAGGCGCCAAGCATTTGGCGCCTCGTGACGTCATGGACGGCTTGGCCACATGCAGAGCTATTTAATGTCGAAGGCATCAATGGTTGAACGTGAATTCCGCGGAGTTCAACAAGGCCCAAGCCAAGTCGGCTAATGCAGCGGTTCGTCTTGGTTCATTTCGGGCAAGATAATCGGTGATCCAAATGGCCTCCTCCTTTTCCGGCAGGCGCGACAATACGGCAAGATACATTTCCTTGGCCATAGCATCGGGAGCATCCATTTTGCTCAAACGATCGATCAGGTTTCCGGTCCGAGGTTTCAGCCAATGTTGGATCAAGCGGTCGTTCATCAGGAAAAGAGACTTGTTTACCCCTGGGCTAAAATCGACCTCAGCCGTTCCGGGCGGATGGGCAAAGGTTTGAATAAAAATGGACTCAATCTCACCCAAGGATGGCGGAAGCTCGACGTTACTCCCGGTGAAATATCCCTTGCGGTCGAATTTTTCAGCATCAGGTTCTACCTCGAGGGCTTTGGCCCACTCGACATTACCGGTAGCTCGCAATACGGCTCGCAGCAATTGCTCGGGTGTTAAGCCCTTCGGCAAGCTCACTCGGTAACTGTCAGGCTCGACCTTTGGCACTCCATTCGGCAAGCGACTACTTCGCTGATAGACCTCACTCATCATAATTTCGCGAATCAACCACTTGAGGTCGAACCCATGACTCACGAATTCGCGGGCGAGCAAATCCAAAAGCTTGGGGTGCGAAGGAGGGTTCTTGGAATGCATTTCGTCCAACGGATGGGACAAACCGCGCCCCATGAGCAAAAACCAGATACGGTTCACGCTGTTACGGGCAAAAAGTTCGTTGTCCTTCGAGGTCAAGTCGGTTGCAAGGAGTTCACGCGGACGAAACTTGGGGACAGCTGGAAGTCCGTCGGTCGCCGGCTTATCGTATTCCTCGCCCTTCTTGTACTGAGGAATCACAACTTCCTCCCCGGCAGGCAGTTTTGGCCCTGTGCTCATTTTCACCAAATCGAAGACCGACTCGAAATCGACCTTCTTGCTGGAGAGCCCTTCCACAAGGTAGACCTTGTTCTCCTTTTTGGCCGTAGCCTGCTTGGTTTGGTTGAGGTAAGCGAACAATCCCCAATAATGGGCCTGCTTCCATTCCTTGACCGATGGATGATCATGACACTTGGCGCAGGTCAGGTCCATCCCGAGAAGAAGGCGAGCAATGTCCTCAGTCATTGCATGGTGGTCGGCTTTTCCGAGAAACTTCATCGCCGGTCGCGATGCACCTTGCCCATTGGCCTCGATCATCTGGCGAATCATATCATCCCATAGCGGTTTTCCACGAAGAGTTTCCTTCATGAAATTATCCCATTCCTCTTGAGTCACTTTACCTTCATCGAGGCGTTCCAGGAACATCACGTTCAACCGTTCCGTCCAGTGGGCGGCGAATGATTCGCCGGAAATCAAGCGATTCAGCAACTTTGTTCGTTTGCCAGCGGACTTATCAGCCAGGAAAGTGATCACCTCATCTGGAGTGGGTATATTCCCAGTCAAGTCGAGCGTGACACGTCGAAGGAAAGAGGCGTCATCCGCGGTTTTGGAAAAAGGGACGTCGCCGACCTTGAATCTAATCAAGTCATCAATTCGATTATGCAACGCCTCCTGACCGGACAGAGAGAACCCCCAGACCAAGGACATGACGAAACATGGCATCTTTCGCCGTAAGCTGTTGAAGACATTTTTCAAAATAAGCACTGAACAACTAATAACTGCCTACAACTTGACGGTAGCTCAAGTCACAAGGAGCTTTTAAAAATATTTTTTGGTCAAGAGAGACCTAAGCCTTGCTAAGTGAAGTTCACTTCCTAGGTTAATGACATGCACACTAAAGCAATCCTAATCCTTACTCTTACAATTACCTCTTTAATGAGCGCTTTTGCCGCTGCCCCTCTCGTTTACGAGGGCGAAAAAGGCCTCGGCAAAGGCAAGCATCTGGTCTTCATCGCGAGCGACCACGAATATCGTTCCGAGGAGACCTTGCCTGCCCTCGCCCGCATCTTGGCCAAACACCATGGCTTCAAATGCTCCGTCGTGTTTGGCGTAAACGCAAAGGGTGAAATACAGCCCGGGGCCAACAATGTGCCGGGTATCGAAGAGTTGGCCAACGCTGATCTCATGGTGGTTTTCACCCGCTTCCAAAATTGGCCGGCCGACCAAATGAAACACTTCGTTAACTATCTGGATCGGGCCGGACCGATCGTCGGTTTGCGCACCGCCACTCACGGATTCAACAAGATCCCCAAGGACAGTCCGTATGCTAAATACAACAACGGCTTCGGCGGAGCCGACTACAAGGACGGCTTCGGTCGCCAAGTGTTAGGCGAAAAATGGGCGGGCCACTATGGTGGCAACCACAGTTCGAGTACTCGTCTTGACATCGTTCCGGAGCAGAACAAGCATCCTATCCTCCGGGGAGTGAAGAATATGTGGGCTCAGTGCGGCGGCTACAACACGAACCCCTTAAAGCCTTACACTACTTTGGCAATGGCTCAGCCCCTCAAGGGCATGTCTCCCGATTCACCAGACGACGAAACCCGCAAGCCCGTTCCCGGAGCCTGGACACGTCACTACATAGGCAAGGACGGCAAAAGCAAGGGTCGTGTCTTCACCAGTACTTACGGAGCATCCAATGACATCGAAAGCGACGGCTACCGGCGTCTCCTAATCAACGGATGCATATGGGCGGCGGGCTTGGAAGACGCCATCAAGCCGGACCTAAAGGTCGGCTTCGTGGGGCCCTTCAACGGTACTTGGGCACGGGGCAAGGGACGACGCAAGTCAGGGACCAAGCCAAGCGACATGGCCGGCTGGGACACCCCCATCGTACCGTTGCAAGAGTAGCCAGCGTCAGTCGAGCCCCAGCACGATGGTCTCCGAGTAGCGGAGCTCACCGGTTAAAGCGTCGTGGAACTGAAAGATGACTTGGGGGTGAGGAAAGGCGAACCAGCGTTCGCCGTCGCGCTCGAGCGGGTTGTTGAAGACGTTGTTGACCTGCACCACGCAATAGTGAGGAAAGGTGCGATTCGCTCGAGGTATGTCTGCCATGGCGTAGCTTGACCACCTGATGTCGCAGGAACGGGGACCATACTTGAACTTGCCATTGGAAGGTCGTCCCCCCTCATCCTTCATGGGGGCGTGATTGATCGAGTTATGAGGACCGCTGGCGAATTCGTAAACGTTGTCCGTTATTTTGATGGCAAAACTGTTGTGCAAGTCGCCAGTAAGCACGAATACCGCCTTGTCGAGACCGTCCCAGAACTCGATCAGTTCCTCGCGTTCCTTTAAGAAAACAGTCCAGGCATCATCCTTCTTGATCGTAGCTTGCTTGTCGTCTCCGCCACCGCTGCCGACGTGCGGCACCATGAAGTTTACCGAGGATACCACGAAGATGAAATCCGACTTGCTCTTGCGTATACCGTCCTTGAGCCACTTGAGTTGCTGTTTGCCGATCATGGTGGCCTTGGGGTTGTCCGGATGATCGACGTTGTGAAGGTTACGATGGGTGCGGGTATCAAGGAGGAAGAAATCACAATTCGAAACAGTGAACTTGCCGTAACAGCGACGCCCGATGGAATACGAAGCCCGACCGGTCGCATTGGCCGCGGGTTTCACCTTCAGCTTGTTAGGTCCGAGGACTTTCACGATTTCGTATACTGCGGAGTTCGGATCGCCAGGTTGGGCATCCAGTTTGGAATCGGGTACCCCTGCGGTTGGGGTGCCCCAATGCACATGGAGGTTGGCCATGTCGGCAAGAGGAAGCCCGGTGAAGTCGGCATCAGGGTCTTCCAGCACGTCGGACCCTTTTTCAAAATGAGCGGAGCCAAAATGAGCAGGAGCATCATGCTCGGTGGGATTGGCCCAAGCCAAATAATCAAACCAAGCCCTAGTTCCGATGTCGCGAAAAACGGCTCGGCGGTTTACGTAACCGGTCTCGGCAGCTCCGTAGATGTCGTTGATCAACTCATGGTCATCGGCGGTAAAATATGTGGGAACGTGTCGATGCCACTCCGCGAGGTTGCGGCCACGGTGCATAAGGTCCTTGTAGTTTTGCCAGACCCCGACGACGGTGGGGGCGTGGCGAACAATGGAAGGAGCTTCGCCGAGGCCAACTTGGTGGAGCCATTCATGCGGGGGATAGTCACGGCGGGTTTCGTAAAGCCAGTCCCCATTGAGGATAGCGAAATTCACCTGGTCGCGCACCTTCGCGTTCAAGGTATCGAAGACAGGCAAGGTGGGTCCAACGCTGTCGCCTCCGCCCTTGGGATTGTTGCCGCAGGCGAACTCGAAACGGAAGTTGAACAATCCCTTGGGGTTACCTTGGGGATTCTTGAAATCCTTTGCCCGAGGCATAGTGCGAAAAGATCCACTTAACTGGTGGTCGGCTATACGATAGTGGTAGCGGGTATCAGGAGAGAGCTTACCGATCGTAAGCGTCCCGGTGTAGTCATGCTCCGGACCACGTGTTGCAAAAGTGGCGGCCTGATCGAGCTTGTCGGCATCGGTCCCGTAGAACACCACTACCTCTCCTTGCCGCTCGGTACGGACCCATATAGTCATGGAATCGGGAGCTGGGCGCCCAAGAATGGGACCCGCGGTGACACGGATCGGCGTGGGACCGACGTCTTGAGTGAAGCTTTCACAAACACTTAAGTAAAACGAAAGAATTAAAAAGATTTTCAGCTGATTCTTCATAAACTTTTAGATTAGTAACCAAATACAAATAAACTGCGAACCCTAGTGTAATTCCTTTCTTCAAAAAAAGGTTCCATTCGATTCACCACTTTTTTGAATTCGTTGGTAGGTTTAGAGTCCTGATTTTGGGTCAATGATTGAGGTACCAATAGAAACAAGTGGTTCGCATGTTCGCATATGTGACACTTCCAGAAGTCTAGAAGATCCATATTATTCTGCGTTGTTTTCCCTCTTTCAATTTCTAACAGAATTCCCGTATTGGTAATTCTTTTGAAATAATCAGGCCTAAGACCTTTTGTGCTGTAGTGGCTAAAGAGACCCTTTTTCTCACTTTGAAAACCTAGTTCGAGAGCAAAGTCTAAAAATACAGACTGCACTTCCTTCGAATGGACTTTTGGTTGGTTCACTGCATTAATTGCCTGCCTTACATCAGGTCTGTTGAGATGAGTTAAAAGAGCGTCTCCAGTTTCATTTACCAACTCATATTCAGATGTGCCAATGACTTGGTTTTGAGAGAATTTATGTATGGAAGTTGGCATTTCCAATGGGTTATTTCTTCTTGGGCTTCTTTTTCCCGGGTTGCTCAGCGGGGTTGATTGCACTTTTGGGCAGCAAATGCCTGACCTTGTCGTACTCCGGATTGACGCACTTGCCCCCCCAGCGCTTGAGGGTGCTCAATAGCCCGATGTCGGACTCGGGCGTTGCCCCCTTGTCGCCGGTCTCCTTGATCCAATGGGCGAGGA
>JABHOU010000629.1 GCA_018695085.1 Opitutia bacterium
ATTTGGCGTTACCTTATTTTGCGTAGGCTTCCCATCGGTGTTCGAGGTTTTTGGCATTTGAAATGCCATCCGAAATTATGATCCGGTAGCGTAGGGTGATGCTCTTGCCTGGTTGAATGGACCAACTGGTTTCTTGGACCGGTACGAAATTGAAGAACATCTTGCCGCTGTCCCAAGTCCGTATGC
The DNA here is from genome assembly GCA_018695085.1 of Opitutia bacterium. Lineage (GTDB taxonomy): Bacteria > Verrucomicrobiota > Verrucomicrobiia > Opitutales > Seribacteraceae. The sequence goes on from JABHOU010000629.1 coordinate 187, forward strand.
GTTGGGGAGCGTCATGGTTCTTCGGGTGGCAGAAAATCGCCACAGTAGCGTCCTTGTCTTTTCCCTTTTCAGCTGGACCATGCATGGCTACCCAACGGGCTCGGGTGGCATGACTATTGGTTCTGTCAAGTCCTTTGGAGGTCAAGTAGTCGCTGTTCTTCTTGTTCCATGAATGGGGAGCCCGGAAGGCGAGTCCGCCGCCGTAGCGGTAGGCGGGAAAGACCAGCGGTTTCTTCGTAATGTTTTTCTGGGTCATGGCATAGTCGATGACGTTGGCCCCGTCCACGAAGGACGCATCGACCGACAGGATTTCGCTTAGGATGACGGTGGGCTTCTCCTTGATACCATCGAGGTAACCGAGGTGTTCCTGGCTCACGGTGAATCCCGCGTCTCGAGTCTCCTTCACCTTGGCGTGGCGAATGCGTCCTGTGCGACCACCGAGGTTCCAGAAGTCGGGACCTTTCTTGCCGTCGTACTTGGTGTTCACCCAGGCATGCCAAAGCCCGATGTGATGATAATGGTCGGCGGGATGGATGCCGGTCACGATTCCCCCGGAAGGGGCGTGCATCGGGTAAATGAAGCCACTGCGGTTATAGATTGGGTCGACGCCCTTCGGGGGAGATACTTCCGCGAGGTGATAGGTGAGAATCGGTGTCTCGCCCCGCATCAAGGTAATCGCCTTTTCCGTTTGCTTGAGCGAGAGGCTTTCCTTGGCCTCTGCCGGCAACAGCCCGAAGGCGAGAAGGATAGATGGGAGCAAACGAAGGGTGGGAGAAGATTTCATATTGCCTGCACTCTGAACCTAAGGGACTCGTCGAGCAAGCGTGAGATTAGCTGCTGGAACTAATATTCAAGAAACAGGGACCGAGGATTCGGCGGGTTCCTGACCGGATGCGAGTCTTTGCCGGAGCACGCGTTGTCCGTAGAAGTAGGACACGATCGCGGCGCTCCATGCGACTAGGAAGAAGCCCCACCAGACACCGCCCTCCCTCATGTCGAAATGGAATGCCAAAAGGTAGCACGCGACGAAAGGACCAATGATTTGTCGGTAAAGGCAGATGATTATTACGGAAATCGTTTTCTTCAATGCCAACAACAGGTCGACCATCTGGTTATGGATCACCCAGGCGAACAGGAGCATTGCGGTTACTCTGTTGAAATCGCTCCCGAGCTCGATTACCTTTGGATCGTTCGAGAAAATTTCCATCAAGGGTTGGGCGAGGAAGAAAAGCAAGACACCACCGACCAACATTATGAAAAGGCCGTACTTCAAGGTGATGTTCAAGGTCTCCCGAATCCTTTCGGGCTTGTTTGCCCCATTGTTTTGACCAGTCAGCGAGAAGACTGCGATACCGAGACCGAAGGTGGGAAGAATGATGAAACTTTGAATACGAATTCCGATACCGTAAGCGGCAACTCCCTCGGTATTGAATTTACTGAGAAAAAACGTGGCGATGAATACGAGCACAGCAATGCTTCCCGTCTCGAAACTTGCCGGCACTCCAAGTCGAGTTATTTCCCCGTAGGTTCGAGAAGGTTTCAACTCGGCAAACTTCGTGCCTTTCCATAGCCCTGTGCGGCTCAGTTTGCCAAACATGTAGACTGCCCCGAGGAACTGTATGATGATGGTGGCGAGGGCAAGCCCCTTAAGGCCCATTGCCGGGATACCGAATCCACCGAACATGAACCAGGGGTCCAGAACGCAGTTCAGAAAGAAACCCGCGATCAATACGTTTCGGAAAGGCTTGGTGTCACCTTGGGAACTCAGGCCTGAGTTAAAGATACCTTGAAGGTTTCCGAAGAGTGTGCCGCAGAGAATGACGTTCATGTAGTCGACGGCCATTTCGAGATACTCGTCTTTGGCTCCCAAGAACTGGAATAAGTGGGGCGAGACTAGATAGAGGGTTGTCGCAACCACCACTCCGACCATGCACGCGAAGGAAATCGACTGAAGGCAGATGTGATGAGCTTTGTCTTGATTTTTTGCCCCGAGAGCATTTGTGATTAGGACCGAGCTGCCTGCGGAAATCCCGCTGTTCAAGGCCATTTTTAGGAACATCACGGGGAAGCAAATGGAAAGTGCAGCCAAGGCCTCGGTGGAAATGAAACCGGCGAAGAAGGTGTCCACCAAGGTGTACATGGTGTTGAAGAATATGCCGACGCTCGCCGGGACGGCAATTTTTCGGACCAGTCCGGGAATGGGGTCTTTCGTTAGGTCCATTGGAAAGAGAGTGTCAAGGATTGCTGTTTCGCAAGACGTTGTCCTTGGGTGCCCACTTCCGTTGCCAAGCGGGGTAATCCTTCGCCATAAGATCTTTTGCGTAATATCCCAGCCAACTGTATCCGTTGCGTCGCTCGTAGGAGATTTCGGCCAAGGTTTTCCTGGGGATGCCGTCGCGGCTGCAGAAGATGGGTCGGTTCGTTCCAATGACGTAGAATCGCGCCCAGATGGGAGGAGCGGAGACATCCTCGAGCACGACCTTGTCCCATCCCTTTGGAGTGCCCTTGGCGTCCTTCCGAATTTCTCGGATTCCGGTCAGCTTGGACTCGTCGAACCAGCGGACGGCCCCTTGAACCGCGACAATGATTTCCGGCGATGGTTCTTCGATCTCCATTAGAAAACGGACCACTCCGACCGATTCCGCTCCACTGATGGAGGGCAGTTCATAACTACGGGCCTTTCGCGGGATCAATGTCTTTTCGTCGTGCTGGGCACACCAAGCGGTTTTCTTTCCATTCACCACGATTTGGCATTTCAAAATGCAGGGAATACCTCGCTCTGCGGCTTTTCTGCAGCGCTCGCGTAGCTCGTCACTGACGAACGGATAGGCTATCTTGTCTCTGGAGATATCTCGCAGTGTAGACATTACGCCTATCATGGCCCCGTCGTTAAAGGTAATGTGGGCGGAGTACCCGGAGGGTTTTGGGAATCGTTGGGGCCAACCACCGTTAGGGTACTGTGCTGCGAGCATAAAGCGTATGCCCTTGTGGACGGCCTTCTGGTAGCGTTGCTCTTTTGTTTTCAGGTATGCCTTGGCGAGATAACGGATTTCTGTATGTGTGGCGCCATTGTCGAAGGTAGTGTCATTCCTTTTCTTCAGGGACAGAAGAATATTTCTAGCACCCTTGTTTAGTTCCTTGTCCCGATTGTAGTTTTTGGGCCATCCACCGTTATCGCGTTGATGAAAGAGTATGTTTTCCGCTTTTTTTTCAGCGGCAAATAGCAGGCAAGGGGAAGCAAGCAGGCAGATCACACACCAGAGGCTTTTCATGCCGGAGGGCATTATTTCAGGACCGGCAGCTTATCTTTCTGTCTTCGGTAGTCGACGAGGTGAAGTGGGGTGCCTTTGGGGACCTTGAATTCCTTTGGGAAATTTTTACCCGAGAGGTCGTAGTAAATTTTCAATGAATCTGCGTCCTTCGTTTCGTAGATGGTGAGCAGAGTTTTGCCTTTGTTGGACCTTTCCGTAAAGATTATTCCTAGTTTGTCCTTTTCATTTCTTGGCTAGAAAATTGGCATGTTCCTTGCGGATTTCTTGATGTTCAATCTAGTTAGTTATATCGTTCATCATCGACTTAATTGATTTTGCTCGAAAGCTTAATCGAAAAAGCATCGCTCAATCTTAGCGAATCTAGGAATTTCTTGTGATCCGCGACAATCATTGAAATGCGGAAAGCATTTCCGGAGCGATGGCTTTTTAATCGGGTTTTTACCAAACCCGACTTGCTGGTTAGGCGTTACCGCCCTTAGGGTTTGCGCCGTATTGATTATCGCCGGCATCACTATCTTGGCATGCCCATACAATCAACAAAATGGCACCAATGAGAGGGATGAGCGATATAAGTATCATCCATCCACTTCGATTGGTGTCATGAAGTCTTCTTACGCCAACACCCAAGGCTGGAAGAAAAGTCCCCAGAATATAGACAATGTATATTATGCCCATCGTACCTGCGACGCCATCGAGAACCATTGCCACTATGGCGAATATCATGTTGAACAACAAGAACATCCAGTATTCCGACCGACTCGCCCTACCGCTAAAGGTTGCATATTTCTTTAAGACTTCAATATACCAATTCATAAAAACACTCCTTTAGTTGAATTATTCTCGTAACCTACATTGATGCTGAAAATCTAGTATCCTTGAATTTGCTTGTTCTGTGCATCAATTATTTGCCATTGAGTTTTTTTAATTTAGATCCAGTCAAATACTGAATGCTTTCATAGATTAAAGATACCATTGCATGCTCACTTATTTACATTTTATATGCCTTGGCATATCTTGCCTATTATAAATTTCGCATAATTTTATAATAGGCGAAATGTGCCACCTACTCTGAATCAAGGGGGGGCGATGCCCCAAACTCTATAGTTTATTTCTAGTTCGCCTTTCTTTGCCTCTTGGCAAGGAGGGCGGCGAGGTTATTGCGGGTTTCTTGGTGTTCCGTGTGCTCGGCTAAATTATGGTATTCCATGGGGTCTTCCAGATAGTCGTAAAGCTCGACTCCGTGCTTGCCGCCCAACCATTCGGTATAGCGGTAGCGCTCGGTTCGAACGGTTCGTCCGAGTGGATTCGGTGTGTCTTTCGTCCTAAAACCCTTGGGGCGGATTCGGGTGACGGTATAGGCGGTTTTCTTGCCCTTGCGTTGCGGGCGCTGGAGAATGGGGAGCAGGCTGTCTCCCATTAGGTGGGGAGGGGCGGTAAGACCACAAAGGTCGGCGAGAGTGGGATAGAGGTCGATCAGTTCAGTCAAGGCGGTTGTGCCTTTTCCTGCCGTTGTCATGCCGGGTACTGAAATGATTAGCGGTACTCGGGCACTGCCTTCGAACAGATCGCTTTTCTGCCAGAGACCATGATGTCCGAGATGGTAACCGTGATCCGAGAGGAAGACCACGATGGTGTTTTCTTTCAATTGTAATTTCTCAAGGGCATCGAGGACTCGTCCCAGACAGGCGTCCATTAGGGTGGTGGAGGCGTAATAGGCTTGGATGATCTCCTTGCGTTTTTCCATCGACAGGTCGCGTTGGTGCGGACGATCGGGTAGGGCGGCGCGTGGTATGTCGTCTCGGTCACCATCTTTCTCGAGGATCGGCTTGATCTTG
>JABHOU010000598.1 GCA_018695085.1 Opitutia bacterium
GGCCGAGCTGGGCGCATCGAATGGCGCAGACATAGCCACCGGGACCAGCTCCGATGACCAAGGCGTCGTAGGAAATTGCTTCGGGCATCGTGACTAGATTTCGAGCGTCAGTCGTACGGGGTTCTCAAGAACTTCCTTCATTTTTACCAAAAAAGTGACTGCCTCGCGGCCGTCGACCACTCGGTGGTCGTAGGATACGGCGAGGTACATCATCGGACGTATGACGACTTCACCGTTTACCGCCATGGGGCGCTGTTGAATGGCATGCATGCCGAGGATGCCACTCTGCGGTGGGTTAAGGATAGGAGTGGACAGCATGGAACCGTAAATGCCACCGTTCGTTATGGTGAAGCAACCGCCTTGCATATCCTGCAGAGTTATTTTCCCATCTCGGGCAGCGTGTGCGTAATTGACGATAGTTTGCTCGATTTCGGAAAAGGAGAGCTTGTCGCAATCACGAACGACCGGGACTACCAATCCTTTCTTCGTGCCCACGGCCACCCCGATGTCGAAGTAATGGTTTTGAACCAGATTTGTGCCCTCCATCCGTACGTTTAGCTCGGGGACGGCCTTGAGGGCGTGTACGACTGCTTTTACGAAGAACGACATGAACCCGAGTTTGACGCCGTTCTTGGCCACGAAGTTTTCCTGATGCTCTTTTCGCAGGGCCATGATGGCAGACATGTCGGCCTCGTTGAAGGTGGTGAGGATGGCGGCAGTTTGCTGGGCCTCAACAAGGCGCGATGCAATCTTGCGGCGGATGGGACTGAGAGGCTTGCGGGTAACCCGTTCGTCGATCCCGTCGGTGACAGCGGGTGTTATTGGTGGGGTGGGAGCAGGGCTAGGTGTTGGGACGGGTGTTGTCGCCTTCCCCTCTTTCGCCGGCGATGCCTTGGTTGCGGCTAGGGCGTCGGCCTTGGTGATTCTCCCATCCTTCCCCGACCCTTCGATGGTGCTGGGGTCCAAGTCATGTTCATCCACTATTTTGCGAACGGCTGGAGATAAGTGAGGGGCGGTTGCTTGAGCCTGAGGCTTGTCTTCAGGTTCAGGTGAAGGGGGTGCAGGTTCAGGTTTAGCTTCAGGTTTGGATTCCTCGGGTTTTTCGTCAGGAGTCTGTTTGTTTTCGACCGGAGGGGACTTCTGGCCGCCTGTGGCAGTTTCGTCGATGATTGCGACAACGGCTCCGATCTCCACTTCTTCGCCTTCCGTCGCCTTTAAGCTTATTGAACCTGAGGAGTCCGCCGCTCCCTCTTGAGTGATCTTATCGGTCTCCAGTTCGTATATCGTTTGTCCTTCTTCGACGAAGTCTCCGTCGTTGACGTGCCAGGTTGTGAGAATCCCCGATGAAATGGATTCGCCGAGGGCGGGTATCTTTACTTCGATGGCCATGGTATAAAAAAGGTGTTAGGTCGTGCTTGAATCAACAATGCCGAGGGCATTGGCCACGATTTCGGCCTGCTCTTTCCTGTGCAGGGTGAGGGATCCAGTGGCGGGACTAGCGGTAGGAGTCCGCCCGACGTATTCGGGGCGAACTCCGAGCTGTTTTTCCAAAATAGGGCTGAGGAAGTTCCATGCCCCCATGTTTTCCGGTTCCTCTTGGCACCAAACGATGCGCTTGGCTTTGGCATAGCGTGACGTGACTTCCTTGAACCGATCCTCATTGAATGGGTAGAATTGTTCGACTCTCACGATGACAGCTTTGTTTGTGCGTATGTTTTCCCGTTCTTCAAGCAGGTCGTAGTATATTTTACCTGAGCAGAGTATAAGAGTCTCGACCTTCTTTGGTGGAGTGGGATCATCCAGGAATTCACTGAACTGACCATCCGTTAACTCTTTCAGATCCGACACGCAAGACTTGTGCCGAAGCAAGCTCTTGGGCGTCATCACGATAAGAGGCTTGGCGTACTCTTGCTTTTTTTGCCTTCGAAGCGCATGGAAGAACTGAGCCGGAGTAGTGAAGTTGCAAACTACGATGTTGTCTTCCGCGCAGCCTTGAAGAAACCGTTCCAGTCTGGCCGAA
>JABHOU010000563.1 GCA_018695085.1 Opitutia bacterium
ATGACTTCGGGGGATGCCTTTTCTTCCAGGTCGTTGGTTCCGATCAAGATGACCACTCCCTTGGGGTTGAGGGAGAGAACGTCTCCCTTCATGCGAATGAGTACGCCGCGCGTGGTGTCGCCGCTGATGCCTCTGTTGGCCACTTTGATTCCGGGGAAGCTGTTGCCCATGTTGTCGCCCCAACCCTGTGTGATGGAATCGCCAAGAAATACCAAAGCTCCTTGATCTTGCTCAACCTTCTTGGCCCATCCCGAACGCTTGCGTTCCCAAAGTTTCTGGAACCAACCATATCGCCTTATGGGGCCTTCACCGGGTAAATCTTCATCGGTGGCTGGTATGGAGAATTTGGCCTCGGCAAACGCGAGATCGGATGAGATCAGGGTTGCCGCAAGCAAAAGTAGGGAAATGCGTGTAAGTTTCATGGTTTTCGGTTTCGGTGTTATTCGAGCCTAGGGTTTAGGCTTATATGGTTCGTTGCGGTTTTGTTATGGGGTGTTGATCGCTTACGGATTCTTCATCGGTACATCGTAAGTTTCAAGAAATGCTTTCCACATTTCCGTGGGGGGGTCCGGGAATTGGAGATTGGAGGCTCCGTTTTGCCTCAACCTTTAATTCTGACTCACGAGGAGTCTTTTTTCATGTCGATCAAATATTTCACGACGTTTTCTACGTCGAGTTCGGCATCAAACTTGAAGGTGATCATTTTGGCATCATCGGCACCAAGAGTAATGATTTGGCTGGTTCGCCCGATCTCTTGAGAAGCTTGGTTTAACGCTTTGGCTATGAGTTCACCTTCTACTGCCTCCTCGGAGATGAGGTAGACCGAAACATCCTTATCAAGAACCTTGGACACGGTCATGGAAAGTTTCTTGGCAGTAAGTTCAGGGCTTAAGGCGACCGGCTTTTCCTTTTCGCCGCATGAAGCAATGCCCAAGACTAACAAGACTAGAACTGAATATTTCTTTAAAATTTCCATTTTACGGGATTGTTGAACAATTCGAAGGGAATACAGTTGTACAAGTTGGCTGAAACTTCAACCATGATATCCAAGCCCAAGAGGTCAAGCTAACATCTGTCGTTGCTCTTGCCTTCGGAAACGGATGGGACTCAGTTTTGCCAGCTGCTTTTCTTGGGATTTTACCGAAAGTGGATTAGTTTGCTTCATGTGTTCTGTATCGTTTTCCGTTCAGCATTGTTCCGATCCAAGTGTAGCGGATAAAGTAACGGTAGGTCAGAAGAAGAATGGTGGTCGTCAAAAAACACACAAAAATGAATTTAAGTATGCTGGGGAATTCCCAATAAGAGACTATTGCTTGCAGGATTTTGACGAGAGGAAGATGAGCGATGTAAAGCCAGTAGGCAGAATCTGAGACAAAGCGGATCTTTGGGTTCTCGCCCGAAAAGAATTTGCGGAAGACACCCATCAACCCAAAGATCATCAGCCAGGCGAAGACAGCTGAGCAAAGGGTGATCAGTTCGTAGCGCCACTCGACGTCTTTCCTTTCCATTAGGCTAAGCGCGATCACGAAGACAACCAGCGAAACCAGAATGCTGATGGGCCATAAACGACCGATCTTTTTATGGAAGCCTTTGCTGGGAAAGCAGATGGCTCCGTAACCAAAGAAAAGGGCGTAGTAGCCCAGTGCTATGAGATCGGGCGTAAGGTTTACCGAGGTCGATGGGCCGAATTCATCCCCCATGAAATATTGAGCACAGAAGGTAAGGGGAAGAAGCCAAAGCAACCGAAAGGGTGACTCCGCGAGCCATTTGGCAAAGCCGGGCAGTCGGGCGAAGCTCAATAGTTTTGCCAAAAGGACAAAGGCTAAAGTCAGGTAGACCAAATAGTAGAGAAACCATAGATGAAAGGTACCTAATTGACCGCCGATAAAGTAGTTCTGGGTGAACCAATTTCCTTCATCGAACTTCATTTCTTTCACACTTGTGAGGTTGTTGGTTTCGTCTGTGACTAGAAGTTGCATCACTTCCTTTCTACCCTTCTTGACATCGTCCCATGAGATGGCGATTTGTAGAAGGTTTCGGGCTACAATTTGGGTTGTCTCTCGACTGTCCATAAGCAAGTCCACGGGACGATTGCCGTCGTGGTTTCTCAGCTCCGGGTTGGCTCCGTTTTCAAGTAAAATCCTGACGCTTTCCGGGCGCCCGAAAAAGGTCGCGAAATGCAAGGGGGCATTCCCTATGTTGCCAAGTAAGTTTACCTCTGCCCCCTTGTCGGCAAGTAACTGGACTGTTTCGGATTGCCCCATAGTCGATGCCCATTGAAGTGGAGTTAAGGAATTGTCGTATGTCCCGTCTATGCCGGCACCCTCGCTCAGGAACTTTCCGATCGCCACTGAATCTCCATGTCTAGCCGCTTGGCCTAGGTTGCTGAATTCCTTTTTTTCCGCCTTCTCTGCTTTATTTATCCAGTCGTCGAAGGTTCCGGTATTTTTTTGTATCGGAAAAAGAAAGAGTCCGAATACGAAAAAGGGGAGAACGATGCGTTTACTACGATGAATAAGCAATCCGCGCGACCCTCGTTCTTGCCACATCATCATTGTGAAGAAACCGCTTACGAAGAAAAACAAGGGCATACGAAAACCATGAATGAACATCATTGGTATCCCATACAACTCGGACTGGTGTATGTCGTGTATGTTCCATATCGGCCAACCGGTAAAAGAGGCCAAGCCGTGTAAAACAATGCCAAGCAACATGGCGAAAGCCCGTAGGGCATCGAGGTCGTGGAACCTTGTTTTGTCCAAATCAGGTATCCCTCGTTGCAGCCCAATACTTTCCATGGATGTCCAAGACGCTCACGGAATCTAAGCTACATCCGGCAAGTCCATTCGGGGCCAAATATACGGACTTACGGTTGCCTTGATTGATCTTTTCCGAAGAAAATTGGCTGCGAAGTTCTTTCATTCTTTTTTCGCTAGCATTTTGAGTGGACTCATCTTCCGTTGGGTAGGGAAGAGGAAATGATTTTTTGCCTTCACCATCAATCACTCGGATAGTCGCAAGTCGTGCTTTGGTGTTTCCTTTATTTTCGATTACAAGCTCGAAGCACTGTTCTCGTTTCCTGATTTTCAACTCGAGAGGGCCAGTGGAGGAATTCAGTCCTATCAGTCCCAAGATCGGATCGAGGATTTTTTCTAAAGCGTTCTCGATGAAGATCAAAAATCCGGCAATGAGCAGACCGGTTACGATTGCGATAATGGTGATAGGATCCATGCTTACCTTAGGGTCACTTGTGGTCTGAGGATGTCTTGGCATCACTCCCGGGAGCTTTCGTAACGGTCTTCACCTTGACCAGGGTGTAGACGATGGGTTGAGGAGTGAGACCCTCTATGCTTACGACCAAAGTATTGTCGTCCTTCTTGGTATAGCGTATTTTCATGACTCCTTCCACGCCCTCCCCCGTAACGAAACCGAGTTCAAGAACGGCAACGTCGCTCTTGAAATCCCATTTTCCAAGAACACTGGTTTCCTTGTCGTCCGCACCCACGTGAAACACCGTTCCGTCCTTGGCGTTGCGCCCCATGATGGCCACGCTGTTTGTGCCGAGGGCTGCACTGGTGGCGAGGATGGCGTGATCCTTCACTTTCCAAGCGTAGGCAATCTTCTTATTCCGACCTTTGGTTTCCGGGTCGACCCATGTGCCGATGAGTCCATCCCATTTCGATTCCCTCAAGGTGTCGCCCAGAGTCTTTGCATGGCTCGTGGCTCCGCCGAGCATAAACAAGATGGCCGTCAAGGCCGTGAACTTTGTCTTATGGAAAGAAGTTTTCATGAGAATCGCCTTTTATTGTGAAGTATGGATGGTTTTGTCTAAGTGAGAATTATAGTAAGGACTGGGAATGGAATTCGTTCATAGTCTCTTCGGATTGAAGGGGGTCTCAGGGGCCTTCCCACTGGCTTTCTTGACTAGTAATTTGCGGAGGCTTTTCATGACCGCCTTGCTCTCCTTGTCCGGTTTGAGGGCGAGGTTGTTGAATTCCATCGGATCGGCGTGGTGGTCGTAGAGTTCGATCCCGTGCTTGCCTTCCCCCCAGTCCGAGTATCTCCAGCGTTCGGTCCGGATGCTCCGTCCCATGACCGGTTCGGCCAACCGGTCGTCGGCCGGACGCAAGACCTGAGTAATGGCATGACAGTCCCATTTGGTCAGCGGATTTTTCAACAGGGGGACGAGTGAGCGGCCCTCCACCGCTTTGGGGGTGGGAATGCCCGCGAGACCGGTAAGGGTGGGGTAGAGGTCCACGAACTCGACGATGCGTCGGCAGGCTTGTCCATTGCCCTTGGCTCCCGGGGCCTTGATGATGAGTGGAGCCCGGGCTCCTTGTTCGAACAGGGTGCGCTTCTGCCAGATACCGTTGTGCTCGCCGAGGTGATAGCCATGGTCGCTCCAAAAGACCACAATGGTATTGTCCGCCAAGTCTAACCGGTCGAGGGCGTCGAGCATCC
>JABHOU010000600.1 GCA_018695085.1 Opitutia bacterium
GTAGAAAAGTCGACGTGGGAGAATTGAGCGAGAGAACGAAAATGCTCATGATCATAACCCTTTGGGATTTCGAATAAAGTGCCTTGCGTCACACTCGCTTGGTGCGAGTAAGCGATGAAGGGGCTGTCGTAGGAAGCGGAGCCCGAAACCGGCACCTCCCATTCATCAGACGAAACCCGAGCCTTTTCTGTGCGATAGTTCGGAATAGTTTGAAGGGAACCCGTCAAGGGATGCTCTGCACTTTGGGAAAACTCATAAGGAGTAGGCGAAAGGAGGGAAGCACGGGGGTTATAGTTGGCCAACCATCGGATGCGTCCTCCACCAGACAATTGACTCTCTTTAGCGGAATATCGCATAACGAAGCGACGACCGACGGATCCGGCCAATTCACTTGAACTATAGCGACCGTTGGACTTTCGCTTCAGCAAGGGGAATTGCTCAGGTTGCGCTCCATCGTCCTTGAATTGCCCCATCGAGAGCAGAACCAAGGGTTCATTGTATGAGGAATCCGTATCTACGGCGCCCTTGAAGAGCGCGACGTAGGTCTCGTTTTGGTCGAGAAGGACTTCTCCGTGCGTGGGCTTTGCGTCTCCGTCAAAGGTTTTGTCCGTAGGCTTCCAAAAAGTGTGACCGCCATTCCAACCCTCCGTCAAAACATTTCCCGGAGGTTGCCCTATACTGTATTCGGCATATCTTCTTTCGCGGGAAGGGGTGAAAACCAGTGCCTCGCCCGCCTTCAATCCGGAAGTATTGTCGATCACGAAACCAATTTTCTCACGCATCAGACCAGTGTGTTTCGTGGGAACTTTGACCGAGGCAGGATAACCTGATGCCGACTTTACTGAGCAAATACCAACAACCACTCCTTGACAGGTTCTGCCGCCATGTCTTTGAAATCCGCCATCTGCTTTAGAATGTGTATCGCTACGGAACTCAAGTCTAGTTTGATCAGAAGTTGCTACCGCACTGAAAGTCACATAATCCTGTGGGGATCCATAAGTAAATAGGTCGGTATTTCCTTCGAAAGTCGCCATATCCGTACCATCCCAAGATACGATTCCTCTACGAACATAAGGTTTTGGGCGATCGTCCTCGTTTATTCCATAAGGGAAGCGTACCTCGTAGGTTTCACCTGGTACAGTCTCGAGGATGGTCCAAATCGTGCCGTATTGACAGGGACCAATGAGATCGACGGCGATTTTGTTTTCCAGGTCGATGTAGGGCCAAATGGCATTAGGATATCCAGGTTCGGGTTTTTTGCCTTTAATATCCACTTTCGCTTTGCGTTGGTCCAGAATTTCGCCCTCAGGACCACCATTCTTTCTAGGATGCCAACGATAGTAGTTTTTCTCGCAGATGTTTCTATCGTTGTAGTAGATTCGATATTTGTCTCCGAAACCGTATTGCTCTCGGTTCCATGCAGCCAAAGTGTATTTGGAAGGAGCTAGGTCCACGTTGTGGGGATTCCAGAGCACCACTGCCGGCAAAACATGCGAGTAGATACGGAACTTGCCCGAAGACTCTCTCTCGTAGGTAGGATGAAGAAAGAATTGTGCACGAGATATCACGGGGTGAACACCCACTTTATCCTCCATTTGTACTCGCGGAGCTATACTGTTGCCCGATGCGCGGAGGTTGTAATAATCACGGAGTTGATCCCACAAGGGACCGCCTGGGTCGATGCTTACGTCCTCCGTGCCGCACTGAATAATAGTCGAATATACCTTGCCCCTCCTCCATTGTTGGTAATGGCAGCGAGTTACTCCGGAAAGCGGGTTACCCTTGTTGTCGACAATCGTATGGTTGAAACCTGCAGAGGAGTTGTAGTTGAGCGTAAGGAGGATGTTGCCATCGCTCATGCGTATTATGTCCAAACGTAGATCCCAGTCGTAATCATTCAAGTCCTCGACTAAGAGGGAATAGGATTGCGTGCCGGAAGCCACCATCTTGCAGTAGCGGGAGGCCGTGGGATCTAAGGAGCGGCGTGTGGTGCCGGGACTCCAGGAACCTCCGCCGTTTTGCCGAATATTGCAAAAGAGTTCATAGCCCTGAAGTTCTGGGAAACCCCTACCCGGAACAAACCCGCTTCCGCCACTGTTGCCGGATGTGGAATCGCTACCGATCGCACCGAAAATTTGTTCGTCACCCGTCAGCACGAGTTTGCCTTCGGAATCCTTAGCCTCAGGTTGCAACCCGGCCGTCAGGTCTCGCCGCAATCCTCCACCCTTGACGTTTGCCAACACACCATGTCCGTGAACGGTTACGTCGTAAAATCGAGCATGCAGGGTCTCTTTGTTAACTGCCTTCGTTGCTTCGGAAACGGAAGATTCATTAAGTAATCTGGAGCGTGTTTGGGTTGGAACCTTCGACTCGAAATCCTCAAATCCGGGGATGACCGAAACGCCAAAGCCCGTCGAGCTTAGGGCACCATCGGTTCGAGGCATGCTTATCTTCGCCTTAAGACCTTCGTCTCCCACCCAGTATGCATATGAGCCTGAACTTTTTGAGCTGTCGCTTGCATCCCTTGAACTTGTCTTCGAATTGGTATTGGCAAGAAGTCCCAATCCGATTTTCGTTACCCGTACCTCGTCTTCTACGGAAGAACCCTCTCCTGTATCTCCCACCAGCTCGACTCGCTCTTTGGAATCAAGAGGCAGAGACCCGGGACCAAAAGGATCGGCGTCTTCTTCCGAAACCAACCAGACGGGCGGAACCTTCTTGTCGTTCGCATTCCAAACACCCGTCCAATGCCTGCGCCCTCCGAGTTCCGAACCCGAATCAATAGATTCTTTTTCCAGTATAGCTGCAGAGGCTGAGATTTTTTGATCAGGTCCGAGGTGCTTGTTTAGCTCTCCACATGCCACGCTTAATCCAAAACGAGCATGAGTCTTGGCCAACACCGTTTTTTTTCGAAACTGGGATTGCCTCAACTCCAAGGACACCAGAGACATCATGCTCAACACAAACAAAAACACGACCGACATCAAGGCTAGGCATAGGATTAACGCAAAGCCGCTACGCCCATTCTTTTCACGGTGTGTGGATGACAGGGTAATCTTTTCCTTCAAGAAAGACATGAACCGTATTAAAGTATCATGGTTATTACCATCCTTGCAAGTGGAGGAGTCAACCTATTTCGGGGATAGGAGAGGGATCCCTCTTGGATTGATTGGCGAAGCATCCCGAAGCAAATCATTTAAAGAAAACAAATGAATAATTCATGTTTGTCGGAGGCTGCCATTCACCATAATACTCCTGAGCATCCATTTTCCTGACATTTTTTCCAGCTGTCTTAAGGTCTCATAAGTCGCAGTAAACAATTGCGCATAGTTTTGCCCTCAAATAACCCCTCCAAAATATTGAGAAGTTTATCGATTGCCCCAAACCTTGCCGGTGCTTCCAAAGTTTAGACACATGGAACGATGTGTGGGCTAAAATCCGCAACGTAAACCATTGCAACAACCCGCCATCTAATGCGTAACCAATTACACATGATGACTGCCGGCAAACTTTCGATGCTAGCCCTCTGCGGAAGTGATCTGCGCTAGGAGGGCATTAAGTGTTGGTCTCAAAACCCTTCCGTTGCTCGCGGGAC
>JABHOU010000136.1 GCA_018695085.1 Opitutia bacterium
AAATGCTCGCAAAACTGAATGCCCGGCGTAGCGGTACCAATAGGCTTGAACTCACCTCTCACCTCTGCCGGTGCGTCCGGCTTAGGATCAAACGATTCGTAGTGGCTCATACCACCCCAAGTGTAAATGATGATACAGGACTTCGCCTTGCGCGTTCGGTTTAGGCCCGAGGCCGCCTGCGCCTTGAAGAAGGTGGGGAGGGTCAATCCGGCCAACCCGACCCCGGAACGCAAGAAATCACGCCGCGAATGCTGCAAGCTCAGCATTGCTCTTTACCACCACTACCATCCATGGTCGAAATAAAATCTGATTGGCGTGAATTTCGCAAGCCCATCCTAGGGAATGATCGCAATTGCCTCTTTTAGGCCTGTGCGGAAATGACCGAGATGCTTGTCCGATAAATCCGTCACCAACCAGGAGGCGTCGGAGTAAGTGGTTTGCCGTCGAGTAGCTCCCGCCTCGATTTCTCCGTAGAGCTTCAATCCACCGCCGTACTCGACCCAATAAAGCTTCACGGCCTGTTTTCTCTTATTCTCGAAGTTGACGTAAATAAAAGACCCGGGACGGGATTTTGGCGGTTTAACATCGCCTGCGGGAATCCACTTCAATACTTCTTCAGGTTCAGGTTTCGGCTTCGCTTTATCCGTTGCCATCAACTCGGCCAAAACGACTCCTCGCGACAAGCGGAGATCCGGCAAAGCCTTGAGCAGTCTTTTGGCTCCTGCGTCCGTCACCTTCGTTTGCCAAAGATAGATTTGCTTGAGATTCTTTAGAGCTTCCAGATGGATTAGTCCTTCGTCGCCGATTCCGGTGCCGTACAGGTTGAGGTACTCCAACTCGGAAAGGACGGATAGATTCGCCAGACCGGCATCGTCCACCCGTGTTCGTTCCAGATGAAGACGACGCAGACCCTTAAGTTTCTTCAAGTTGACAAGCCCTGCTCCCGTGATTCGGGTGTCGCGCAGGTTGAGCGAGACCACTTTACCCAATGCCGACAGGAGCTTGAGACCCTCGTCAGTCATCAAATCGCGACCCCGCAAATGAAATTCAACCTCCAATTCTCCGTTTGACAGAGGAAAAACCACTCCGCCAATCTCCTTGATCGACTTAAATGCCTGCGAGTCAACGGCGAGAACACTTGATGCGGAAACTCCTAAAAGAAATAATGCGACTGTGGTTCGACTCATAGTACCCGATACTTCTAGCTCGGTAATTTCAACTTTTAAAAAAAGTTTTCCTAAGACTAAAGCAGAAATCGAAGCTCCAGGAAAATACTTTTACAAGTCCAGAAAATCAGTAAAGGGGAATAATTAGTACAGTTCAAATAGGGAAATCGAACGAAAAACCCTAAAGGAGCAAACTCATAACCTGCTTCGCTCCGAGGCGAGCATGAATCAAAGAATGAGAGGCGGCTTCCTTCATGATTAAATTCTTGGCCAGTTTAGTAGATTCAGCAGCAATATCAGTATCACTTATTCTTCCAAGACTAATGGTTTGCCTGTTAGACTTAAGCTCTAAGAAATCAGAGCGCATTCTTAATTCAGAGAAGGATTTGGCAAGAGTGCCAATTTGCCATTGCAGGTTTTCCAATTCCTTGGAGGTTTCATCCAATGCGCTTGCCGCCGAAACTCGATCTTTGAGATTAAGACCTTCCAAGGTAGAAAAACCGATCGGTTTAAGTTCCATAAGTTCACCGGAGTCACCCATAACGCCCGTGGGGCCGGTAACAGGTTTTTTCTGAATTTCCCACCAAAGATCCCATAGCGTGCCTCCGGTTTTTTCGTGTCTACCGGAAAAAGGTTTATTTACCACCACGCTCAGTATCGTACTATCGCCCCGGCTAACCCCAGTTTTGGGTGCGTAATTGCCATTTTCTTCATACCCGGTGGGATGAGGCGCTTCGCTCTGAACGTGATACTCGCCGGTTACTCCGCCCAAAGTAGTGTTGACACTGAAATCTATGTGATAGGGATTATGATTATGGGAACTACCGGGATGGCTTGAACCATCATCGTGATCATCATCATCAATCCAATAAACTTGTGGAATTTTATCAGCATTGCCGGAGTTGCCGGGGTCGACAGTTGCAGTTGTGCTGTAAGGTTCATAATCAATTTCAAAGTAGTCGGCATCAGTTTTGAGAGGATTGCCGGGATTGCCTCCGGGGCGAGAATATTCTCCTGTATCAAAAATCATATCATCACCCTGAAAGAACTGGAGCCGATCTCGGGCCGTGTATGGTGTATACCAGAGTTTAATCTTAGCCGCCAAAGCACCTAGATTGAAAGAAGTCTTGCTCTCTTCAGCCCCGCCTGCGACAGGTTCCGGAAAGTCATTCTCATCAATAAATTTTGATGACAAGGGGTCAAACAATGGAAAACCAAACTCTTGATTGTAGAGAATACTTCTCAGGGAACCGGAATAAGCCTGAAACTCCTGATCAAGAGTATCCCTCATCGAATTGGAAATCATGCTGTCTGTCGCTTTATAGGCGAGGTCACTCATTCTACTAACGATAGAGTCAACATGATGGATACTGTCCGCTTGATACTGGGCTAACTCATAAGTTTTTTGAAGATTAGATCTCGAAACCTCACCGATTCGGTTCAATGATTTGAGGCGAGTTGAAAAATTAAAAGCACCACCATCATCTGAAACATTAGTCGAAAACTTATTACCTGTACTAAGTTTTCTTGTGGATTGCCGAATTTCTCTGTCCCTTGTCGCATCCATAAATTGGTGCACGGAGGACATGGTTGAATTCAGGATATTCATAACGGCAAGTGAATGATCTCCTCCGTCACCACTAAGACTGTAAGACCAAACAGTCGAAAACAGTAATAGCGAGATTTTGCGTCTCGGGAATACAACAGGGCGTTGGGGTATCCTTGGAATCCCCAAAAAAATCAAAAGGGAAAGAGCGGGTAGCCTGTGCGTAAAGTTTGAAACCTGTGGAATGGCTTACGAACATGAAAAAACATTAAAAAATGAGTTATCATACCCGCTCTCCGTAGAGGATTGATAAAAATATCAACTGATCACGTCCCTGCGATAGATCAAAGATGAAGCTAAAAAAAAACTAAGTCAAGCAAAGGATAGAGCTCACCAGACAAAATATGGGTTTCGAATTCCTACGGATTTCGTCTCGAAAAGTCAGCTTTAAGCGTAGAAAAGCTAAAACCGCCTGAGGCGCGCCTTGTATTCGGGGCGATTCTTCCAGTCCTTGAAGTAAGGTTTGTAGGCATCGACCTCGGTCCAGAAAATGCGAGGGGGTTGGGAATTCACTTTATTGCTCGGGTAATCCTTTCCCGCCACGCTGGCGTCGATGGATGAGCGAGCCTCAGTCAGTTTTCGACGAAGTGGCTGGGAGACCTCCGGTTTTTCGCCAAAGAGATTGGATGACTCGGCAGTGTCCTCGGCGAGATTGTAAAGCTCAAGCTTGCGGGCGTGGCCCTTGGGCATGGAGAGAAGCTTCCAGTCGTTATCGATGATTGCCATACGGGCGCGACTTCGGAAAACCAGAGGCTTCTTGCGAGGACCGATTTCTTTTTCAAGCAAAGGAACCAAGCTCAATCCGTCCTGGGGTTGCAGCATCGAGGACTCCGGCAAACCCACGACTTCCGCAATGGTCGGAAAAATGTCTACGGCGCCGGAAGGATGCTTGGTGATACGAGATTTTGGAATACCTGTCGGCCATTCAATGATCGCCGGCACACGAAGACCGCCCTCGTACATGGAGCTCTTGAAGTCTCGCAACCCTCCCGTAGTGCTCGGCTTGAAGCCGGGAAGACCGCCATTGTCGCTGGTAAACCAAACGAGGGTTTCCTTCTCGATGCCAAGGTCACGCAAACCCTTTCGCAGATTCCCTATGCTTCGATCCATGGCGACCAGTTCACCGTAGTGCTCCTGAGCCTTTTCGGTGAGTGCGGCAAATGGCTTTTGATCCACCTCCTCGGCCTGCCATGGGCTATGCGGGGTGCCGTACCAGATCACGGTAAAGAAGGGTTTCTTGGCCTTGGTTTTCTTGGTAATGAACTGCAGGGCCTCGTCCACGATGACCTCGGAAGAGTCGCCCTTGAAATTCTCGAACTCTCCTTGCCTGCTCATGACGGGATTCAAGTCGAAAAAATT
>JABHOU010000602.1 GCA_018695085.1 Opitutia bacterium
CACCGGGCAAGGCTTGCAATTTATCGTCTTTTTTCGCCTCAGCTTGGTTTTCTATCGCAACAACTCCTCGAAAGACGCCGGAATGAATGGTATCGTCCACAAGCAATTCGGGAGAAATCAATATTGCTTCGGACTCGTCTTCGTCTAATTCCGGAGTTTTTTCATTTCCTTCGAGGCTTTCTCCCTTGGAAGGGAGTGATTCGGGAGCATCGTCATCAGCGGAATCATCGTCTTCTGCAGGTTCATCTCCAACTACCGAAACAGGCTCAGGTTCCTCGATGGTCACCTCTTCCAGTTTCACCACTATTGTGTCCACGGTCTTAAATTTGTCGATTTTGGGCCCATCCTCACTGTCCAGAGCTAGTAGAGAAAGGGGGTCCTTGCCTTCCTCAGGTGCAGCGATTGCACCGCTGGCCACTAGGGTTGCAATTTCGTCATCTAGTTCTTCGGGAGATTTTCTACGACGCACCTCGAGAACAGCAGATAGTGAATCAGAATTATCCGAAAGATCTCCATCGGGATCATCCACTTGAAGGTTCACAATTTTGCCAAGAACCACCCCACGCAGAGTATCCCTGTAGGAACCATCCATAATAGAGGCCTTCCCCTGTCCCACCACTTGCACTTGCTTGAGTCGCTTCTTTCCGAACTCCCGGGAAGCCGTGTGCTTGTCGACATAAGTAACGTCCACCACGTCTCCTCCGCCGACTTCAAGTAAACCGTTGCCTTTTGCCACCTTGCCGAGGCGAGTAGGCAGGGAACCCAGAACGATGCGAGAGTTACGGCCGACTGCACGACATTGAACCTTTTCCTCGTCACCGCGTTTAGTCGAGCAAATGACTTCCACAGCATCTTCTTGGGCCAGTATGGCGAGATCCGCATCCTCGATTTTCACGAATAGTCGTTTCCCGGCTTCCACCTTCTCCATACCTTTTTCTTTCTCGGAGAAGGCAGTGCCAACCTTCTCGAGAGACTCGATCGCTCGACTGTAATGCCCCTGCTTGAAATGACCGAGACCAATATAATAATAGGCCCGGTTCACTTCCTCCGAAGCGGGGAACTCTTCGATGACCTTACGTAAAACCTTAAAACACTTCCCGTAAATTCTGGCCTCATAGAAGCAGACACCCTGTTTCAAGGTTCCTTTTGCTCGCATCGAATCATCTGTGTTGCTCTCTTCGGAGACCGCCTCGAAATGCTTGCGAGCCTCGTCGTAGGCACCTTTGGCAGTCAAGAGATGCTCACCGATCCGCATGTGTGCGTCAAATCGCACTTTGCTGCGAGGGAATTGGTCCAAGACCGTTTGCCAAATTTCAAGAGCCTTTTGCTTTTCGTCGGCTTCCATACGTGCATCTCCAGCCTCAAGCAATTTACGAGCCTTGCGATCTTCGGTGATGGAACCTCGCATCGGACCTGCTTGACCGCTGGTAAAGGTCGGAACCGCAAGAACTGTCGTTAGTAAATATAGAATGGGTAGGCGCAAGAGGCTCATAATTATCAAATGAAGGGCAAAAAGGGCAATGAATGGTTCGATTCTAAATAAATGTCACACAAAACGAGATCGTGGACATAATAAGGCGACTGATTGGGTGGACGAAAGGTAACTAGCATAGTGATATGCCAAAGGAAGCAATACACGAAAGGAATTGCCAAGAATTGCAAAGAGAAAAAGGCCTCTTAAGCAAAAAGTTCCTTAACGGGTTCGCCGCCTTCGCGAATAAGCCGCATAGGACGCTCGAGGGGCGTCATAATCTCCTTCGAACCATCAATTCCCAAGGAGTGGCAAACGCTGGCGTGTATGTCGTGCGGCTTGACCGGACGTTCATCAGGCATGACACCATCCTTGTCCGATGAACCGACAACTTGACCACCTTTCACGCCACCTCCGGCAAGAAAGCAACTGAACACCTTGGCATGGTGGTCGCGTCCGGCATTGTCGTTGATTCGAGGCGTTCTACCGAACTCACTTAGCATCAGCACGAGCGTTTTTTCGAGCAGTCCGGTGGCGGCAAGGTCCTCAATCAAGGAAGCCAAGGCAGGATCCATAATTTCTCCGTGCGCCCGCATTGCATCAAAATTATTGCTGTGCGTATCGAAGCCTCCTCTGTTCACCTGAACGAACCTAACTCCTGTCTCAACCAAACGCTTGGCCATGAGAGCTCCACGGCCGAAATCCGTATCCCCATAGCGCGCGATTGTCTTGGGGTCTTCGTGCTTGATCTCGAAAGCCTTGAGCGCGGGACTATGCATAAGCGCGACTGCGTCGTCCACAGCCGCCTCATTGGCTCTCATGTCCTTGGCTCCGTATTTTGTTGAGGTACGCTTGTTCATCTTGGCCAGAACCTCGAGACGTTTGTTCCCTCGAATTTCACTAATGCCGGCGGGAAACTTCAGATAAGGGTCAGGTTCGCCGGGTTGACCGACAAAGTAGGCGGCGCACTTCTGCCCGAGATAACCAGATCGAGGAGCCTGTCCGCTAACGGAGACAAAGGCAGGAAGGTCGCCCAAACGCTCTTTCTCATGAACCACGATGCTGCCCAGACCCGGATGCACCAGATTGGCGCTCTGCCCATACCCCGTCTGCAGTTCATAAGTGGCTCGACCGTGATCCCCATTAGTGCCGGCGATCGAACGAACTAGCGCGCAATGATGCATTTGGTCCGCCAATTGTGGAAAAATCTCGCTTATCTGAACACCATCAGCAGATGTCTTAATGGCCTCGAACTCGCCCTGAGTGGGTCGACCCGGCTTAGGATCCCAAGTATCAATGTGGCTCATGCCCCCACCGTTCCAAAAAAGGATCACGTGCTCAGCCTTGGCAGGCATGGCTGTGCCTTTGGCCGCAAGCAAGTGACCAACCGGCATTCCCAACAAGGTGGCGGTTCCAGCCGCTCCCTGAATAAATCGACGTCGTGTAACAGCGTAATCGTGACAGTGCATAGTAGTTTTAATTGGTTCTATGAGTTTTCGTGAATAGCGGAAAATGATTAAGGAAGAAACTTGAACTCGTGGCTATTGAGCATGATCCAACGCAGGTCGGCCATGCCATCGAGAGGTGATTTTGACTCAGTCAGGAGGGCAAGACCTTCCTCCACTTCTTCTTTGGTTGGTTCACGTGTAAAAGTCTCCAGATAAGCCAACTTGACGGCAGCCACATTGTCTTGATCCTTGCTGGTTAAGAGCTTGTGAATGGGTTCGAAAGGTCCGACTCGGGAAGCTTCGTGGGTAAGTTTCCCGTTGAGCATCATCAATGCCTGCCTCATGGAAGCGGAAAAGTCGCGAAAATCTCCTAAGCGATCACGACCGGGTTGACCAAAGATTCGCAAGAAATGATCGGCTGGCGCCGGAGAAGCCATCAGGTAAGAGCTAGAATACAAGGGATTGTCGTCAACTTTGTCTTCCATGTAGACGTATTTGTACTTGCCGCGGCGTGTAGGGGTTTTCGCCATTTGAGCCATCCTCATTGCCTCCAAATCGCGTTCCGACTGCAACCGCATCGACTCCAATTCAGCTTTCACGTCGTTACGGGCAAGAAGGGATTCGAAGTCCAAGGCGATGCTTTTTTCAAGATCGTACCCACCTCGCGGAGCAGCCATCGCAGCCATTACAGGATTGCCGGCAGGAGAGTCAGTTGGGGA
Source organism: Opitutia bacterium (assembly GCA_018695085.1). Lineage (GTDB taxonomy): Bacteria > Verrucomicrobiota > Verrucomicrobiia > Opitutales > Seribacteraceae. The sequence goes on from JABHOU010000602.1 coordinate 3,639, forward strand.
AACTTCGGCTATTTTCTCTTCACCATTCTCGTCGAGGTAGACCCGCTCACGGCGCTTCACTGTCTTGATATTGGCTCCTTCGGGCCATTTATGCTTATCGAGATGACCGGCGATTATCATGCTGTCGAAGAGGGCCTCGCCTATCATCCGGCGAGAAGCTCCGGCGACAAAAGCCAGCTCGGAATCCAAACGTATCTTATCGGACAACGAGGAATCGAGACGCCCCCGAGCATACGCATTGGAATGCACGACAAGGCGCACCATCTCGCGGAGATCGTACCCGACCGCCACAAATTCCTTTCGCAGAAAATCCAATGTCTTCGGATGCGAGATGTCTTGATATTTGGAGAAATCGTCAATAGGTTCGTAAATACCACGCCCCATGAGCTCGGCCCAAAGACGGTTTACGAAGTTTTGGGCAAAGTAACGGTTGCGCGGATGAGTTACCAGCTTTGCCAACTCGGCTCGCATCTCGCTGGCCTTGTAAAGGTCTCCCTTGATATCGAGACCGGCGTTCTGCCGTTTCAGCTCGGCATCGGGATCGAATCCGGCCGGGCCACTCTTGCGAGAAGCGACGGCAACCGTAGCGACTGTCCCATCAAGCAAACTTTCGAGCGAGGCCACTTCACCGGGTATAGCCGCATCCTTACGCTGTTTGGCGCGTTTGGCCTCTAAGCGAGAGACATGCTCGGGCTTCTTGGCAAACTTTTCCAGCAGGAATGGAAATTTCGCGTCGATAGGATCACGAGACGGCGGCTTTTCTCGTTCAGGTGGCCAGAGCACTCGATTTTCATCAGTCTCGGTGGTGTAGACAGCTCGCGAAAGTCTGCTTTCAACACGACGGGTTTTCCCAAAGAAACTGGCCATTTCATAAAACTGGCGCTGCTCCCAATCGTCGAAGGGATGGTCATGGCACTGCGCGCATTGCATGCGAACTCCCAAGAAGACTTGAGCCGTAGCAGCAGTCAAGGCCATGGGGTCTACGTTATCGTTAAGAATAAAACCCACGGTGGGGGTACTGTTTGCCCGTCCATTAGCCGAGATGAGCTCGCGGGCCAATTCATCGAAGGGCTTATCCTCATCAACCGCTTTGTGAACATAGGCCAGCAATGCGCCTCCGCTGGTCGCACCCGTACGGATTCGGAGCATATCCGCGTAAAAAGCAGTCCAACGATCGGCAAAGCGACCGTTTTTCATCAGCTCATCGACTATGCGTTCGCGGCGCTCGGCAAGCGGCCATTTCAAGTAACGGTTGATTTCCTTGTCGCTGGGGATACGCCCAATCAAATCCACGCTGATTTTTCGAAGGAAAGCCAAATCATTCAGTACCGGCCCTGCAACCACACCTTGCTTGCCGGCGTTATCCTCGGCTAGAACCTCGTCTACCTTCGAAGCCCCGAACACCGAAGTAGTAGCCAAAGCAGTCAGCGTTAAAAAATTAGAGAAGAGATGAAATCTCGACCGCCCACCCATTGAAAAAGTAAAATTCATAAATCTGAAATCATATTTTCCCCGAAACGGAACCGGCGTCAACTGGAAGGCAACGCTTACGGTAAAATAATTTCGAGATCCTTATGTCCTGAGATAAGAATCCGGGAGTGAAAGGATGACACGGATGATCTTGCAGCACCCGTTCTGCCCTTGCTCTTAGGCATTTCGGATCGGGTGACCTTTTCCCGAGAGTCAGAAGTCAGAGAACTCATTGACAGTCATGCCGAAGACCTATGAAAAAAGATAGACGCCATTTAAATGGCTCCGATTCTCCGCTGCCAATTACAACACTATGAAAAACTTGTTCGGTCTCATTCGTCTCGTCACCCTCATAATTGTCGCACATCTCTTCGTGTCTCTAAGTTTTGCCGAGAAAACGTCGACCATACCCAAGGAGAAGTTCCATCTATACCTGTTGGTAGGCCAGTCCAACATGGCGGGACGAGGGAAGGTGGAGGCTCAAGACAAGAAACCGCATGCTCGAGTGCTTATGCTTACCAAGGAGAACCAGTGGACACCCGCCGTCGCCCCTCTTCATTTCGACAAGTCTTTCGCGGGCACGGGTATCGGTCGAACCTTTGGAATCCGCATCGCAGAAAACAATCCCGACGTCACCCTAGGATTGATCCCTTGCGCTGCCGGCGGTTCGCCAATTTCCACTTGGGAACCCGGCGGTTACCACGGCCAGACCAAGAGCCACCCATGGGACGACGCCATCAAAAGAGCGAAACTGGCCATGCGGGACGGGGTTCTCAAAGGGATCCTTTGGCACCAAGGGGAGTCCGACTCCCAAAAAGGTCTCGCCGAAATCCACGAAAAGAAACTGCATGAACTGGTTGTACGCTTCCGCAAGGAGTTGAATGCACCCGAAGTCCCCTTCCTCGCTGGCCAAATGGGACAGTTTGCCGAACGACCATGGAGCGATGACAAGAAGGTGGTGGATGCGGCCCACCGGAATCTTCCCAACAAGGTAAAGCGCACCGCCTTCGTTTCCTCGGACGACCTCGGGCACAAGGGCGACAAGGTTCACTTCTCGGCCGCCGCCTTTCGCGAACTTGGCGAGAGATACGCCAACGCCTATCTCAAAGAATTTGCGACCTTCAAACAGTCCAAGCAAACAAAAGCCAATCGCCCGAACATTCTCTTCGCCATCGCCGACGACTGGGGCTTCGGGCACGCCGGAGCCTATGGGTGCAACTGGGTCAGGACTCCGTCTTTCGATCGAGTAGCCCGCGACGGCATTCTCTTCAAACGTGCCTACACACCAAACGCAAAATGCGCCCCGTCCAGAGCCATCATTCTTACGGGACGCTATTCCTGGCAACTTGAGCAAGCAGCCAACCACATGAATGTCTTCCCCGCAAAATTCGGCGGATTCGTCGAGACCTTGGAAGCCAACGGATATTTCACCGGCTACACGGGGAAAGGATGGGGACCCGGCATTGCCAACGATGCGGAAGGCAAACGACGATTGATAACGGGGCGCTCCTTCGCCAAGAGAAAAGCAAAGCCGCCCGCTCGCGGAATTTCCAACAATGATTACTCATCTAACTTCAGCGACTTTCTCAGCGCGGTTCCCGAAGGCAAATCTTGGTGCTTCTGGTACGGCACCACCGAACCTCATCGAGGTTACGAATACGGCAATGGCGTAAAGAACGGCAAAAAGCTTAGCGACGTGGATCGAGTCCCCGCCTTCTGGCCCGACAACGAGACGATCCGCAACGACATGCTAGACTACTCCATGGAGGTCGAGCACTACGACATGCACCTTGGGCGCATACTTGCAGCACTCAAGGAGAGCGGGCAACTCGACGACACACTC
>JABHOU010000056.1 GCA_018695085.1 Opitutia bacterium
GCGCTGGCTCGATTTCAAACTCTATCGACAAAGCACCCGGGACACGATTTGGCTTCCGATGCCACCCTTCAATACGGCAAACTACTTGCCCTCGAAGAGGAGTTCGCCAAGGCCAAACCTGTGCTTGACGATTTCCTTAAGAAGTTTCCGACCCACGCCAAAGCAGGGCAGGCTCAATTTTACTTGGGAGTATCCCTCGCTCGCCAGGAGGGATTTGCCGATGCGTTGACGCGTTTTCAAGCGGTTCTTACGGGCGACAAGGCTTCACCCTTGCGCGAACGTGCCTTTTATGAGTCCGCATGGTGTGAAAAAGGTCTTGAGAGGCCTCAAGGCGCACGCAAGTTTTACGAGTCTCTTGTTTCCGAGTTCCCCAAGGGGGATCTCATTCTCGATGTTTCCTTCGAGTTAGCCGAACTCGAATTCGAAGCCAAGGAGTATGCCGTTTCCGTTGATCGTCTACAGAAACTTTTGCCGAAAGCTACTCGCCCCGACCTTAAGGAACGCGTGTTTTATCGAGTTGGTTGGAATCGTTTTAATATGGGCGAGGATCAGGCCGCTGCCAAAGCTTTCGAGGATATGATCGCTCTCAACCCAAAGTCCGAGAAATTGGTCATGGCCTCTTATCAGGCAGGAGAGGCTCGTCTGCGCATGAAGGATTTCGAACCTGCTAGGCAGCATTTCCTCCGAGTGGCCAAAGCTGGTAAAACCGAGGATGGGCTTCATGAGCAGGCCCTCCTCCGCCAGGGAGAAACCGAGGGCTTGACCAATCGCTGGCCGGACTCCCAACGTTGTTACGAGGAGTTCCTTCGCACCTACGGTACCAGTGATTTTGTTCAAAGAGCCCGCTTTGGAATCGGATGGGCATTGGAAAACCAAAACCGTTATCCCGACGCGATTAAGCGATACCAAGAAGTACTCGCTGCAGGTGATCGAGACGAAACCTCTGCCCGTGCTCAATTCCAGATAGGCGAGTGCCAATTGGTTTCTAAGGCATACGCCGCCGCCATCAAGGCCTTCGTCAAGGTGGAAGTGAATTACGCCTACCCGAAATGGGCTTCCCGAGCACTCCTTGAGATGGGGAAAGCTCTAGAAGCCAAGGGCGAACCTCAAAAAGCCAAGGCCAATTACGAACAAATCGTAAAAAAATATCCCGAGACAACTGCTGCTTCGGCCGCTAAGAGCCTGATCGCCAAGATGGGTTCATGAAAATTTCTCTTTTATTCGAAATAATCCGAAGAACTCATACCATGAATTATTACCGCCTTCCTCTTTTCCTCTTCGTTTGCGCCATGTCGTTTGTCGTCATGCCTTTTGGGATCGATCTTCTCGCTCAAGGAGACGTAGTAGCCGAAGCTGCCAACGCGGGTGGAACTCCGCCCGAATCTCAAACCCTTCTCGATCTCATCGCAAAAGGCGGTATGCTCATGATTCCCATCGGCTTTTGTTCAGTTGTGGCCGTTTACGTTGCCATTTGGCAGTTTCTGGCTCTCCGCCGAGATCAATTGCTTCCATCCGGATTTCGTTCCAAATTGCGAGAAAGCTTGGGTGCGAAAGGTGACGACGTCGACAGCGGTTTGGCTTATTGCGAGCAAGTCGGAGGTCCCGTTTCTCGAATATTCAAGGCCGGCATTCCTAAAATTGGAAAAGGGGATGAAGTCATCGAAAAAGCGATCGAAGATGCTGGCGCTCGCGAGGTCGGCAAAATGAAACGACAGGTGCGCCCGCTTTCTGCTGTTGCAACCATATCCCCTCTGCTAGGCTTGCTCGGTACGGTCTATGGGATGATTGGCGCCTTCCAGGCTGCAAGTGCTGCGGGAGCGGGAAAGGCCGATACCCTTGCTACCGGAATTTATGAAGCGCTCGTGACCACTGCCGCAGGTCTCACCTTGGCGATTCCGGTTTTAATATGTCATCAGATCCTGACTGGAAAAATCGATTCCCTTGTGGACGAGGTAGACGACGTTGCCGTGGATTTCCTCGAGCATGTTGGAGGAAATGGGTCCGGCGACAAAAAGTCTTCAGCGAGGAAACCAAGAGCAAAATCTAAGCCCGCATCAGCCAAGCCTGCCGTGGCGGCTGCTTAAACTACGACCTTTTTCAATCCCTAACCCGAGAAAGTCATGAGAATCGACCGAGATGAATCTTCGGATGATAACGTCATCAACATCTCTTCCCTGTTGGACGTCATGTTCATTCTGATCATATTTTTCCTTGCAACCGCCACATTCACGGAAGAGGAAACCGACCAGTCGGTAAACCTGCCCGAAAGTTCGATGGCTCCTTCTAGTCTGAGTGCCAAGCCCAAGACGATTACCATCAACGTTCATGCCGATGGGTCCTACTTGGTGAACAACCCCGTGACGCAACGCCACGAAACGATGGATTTGGGCGCCATGCGAGAAGAACTGACCCGTGCCCTAGAATCTAACGCTGGGCAGAAAGTGCTTTTACGTGGTGATCGGAAAGCCTATCACGAAGCGGTCGCCATGGCCATGGCTTGTTGTAAGGAAGTCGGTTTCAACGACGCCAATATCGGTTACCAGTACAAGCTTTCCGCCGCCAATTGAATCTGAATTCATGAGCGAAAAACCGCAACAGTCGGTGAAGTCTTCCGATTGGAGGGAGCAAGCCTTGGCCGCATGGCGATCTTTCGCCAGCGACAAGAAGCGTCTGTGGATTTCCGGAAGCATCGCAACCGCGCTTATCGCTCTGCTGGTTTGGGGACTCGTCAGGCCAAACGTCTACGTTGATGGCGTTGCAGTGCGTCAGGATGCTGATTGGGCACAATTGCGCGATATAGTCTGGGAAACTCCCTCGCCGATTTCTCTCGATCTCAACAAATCGGAGGATTTTTACGATCCCACGGTCACGGCGGACAACCTTTCTCTAGTTTTCGTAAAGGGTCGCCCAGGAGAAGGGGCCGATCTCTGGACCATGGACTGGAACGGTACGGCATGGACGAATCCGCGTCCCGTTGATGAGCTTAACACCGCATCCTCTGAAATCGGACCTGCTCTCACTCCCGATGGGAAACTTCTTTACTTCGTCTCCGATCGCGAGGGTGGTCTTGGCGGCTTTGATATTTGGGTTTCTCCTCGGGGAAGCGATGGAGCTTGGGGCGATCCCGTAAACCTAGGCGAAAACATTAATTCCGCCTTTCACGAATATGATCCTGCCTTCCATGATTTTTCGGGCCAACTTTATTATTCTTCCAACAGACCCAAGCGTGCCTTGACCGAAAAGGAGAAAGACGCATGGAAGGGGACCCTTCGCGAACTTCGCTTTGAGGAGGATTACGATCTTTTTTCCGCTCGATTTGCACCTGCGGGGGAAAAGGTTTCCACTACTCCCGATTTTGATCCTGCTGAGCGAGTCCATGCTCTCAACACTACGTCCAACGAAGGTCAGACCTCACTCAGCGCTCGTGGCGACTTCCTCTACTTCAGTTCGGACCGCAAGGGTGGGGAAGGGGGCTACGATGTTTATCGAAGTCGAGTATACGAGGGTGAAATTCTTCCTCCTGAAAATCTAGGAATTCCCGTAAATAGCGTCTTCGACGACATGGACCCTGCTCTTACCATGGAGGGGCACCGATTACTCTTTAGCTCTGATCGGATGTCGGACCTTGCTCGTCCCTCGGGCGTACGCCATTTCGGTATTTTTCGCACGGTGGCTCGTGAAGTCGCTCCCATGCGGTTGGATGAGGATTCCGCAGGGGGCTTTTGGCATTTTCTGGACAGCATGAAGTGGTGGCTGCTGCTCCTTCTCGCCAGTATCGCAGCTCTTTATTATCTCCTTCGCAAATGGGCCAAAGCCAAGGAGATGGGAGAGGTCGGCCTTCGTGCCCGATGCATGATAGGTTCCGTAATCTTTCATGTGGTACTTGCTCTTCTATTCAGTCTCAAGGAGTTGGTTCAGGAAGTCATCGAGATGAAAGAGGCGACCATTATGGAGGCTAATCTCGACGTCGATGCCCTCGCTATGGAGAAGGAAGCTCTCGATATCCGAGAGGAGACGACGGAACTGCCCGAGGTCCAGGAATCGAAGGA
>JABHOU010000561.1 GCA_018695085.1 Opitutia bacterium
GATTATTGGAAGGTGAAAAGCAACTGCTTGAAACTACGGTCAATCTCGATCCCGGTCAGGAAAAACGTTTGGACTTCGCCCCATTGATTCCCGAGGCGGCAGGCCCTGCTCGATATCGATTGACGGTGGAACCGCCATTGGGGGATCGCGACCCTTCGAATGATTCGGATTCGCTTCTGGTACTCGTGCAACCACCCGAGGTCGTGACCGCCTTATACCTTTCAAATAGGGTCCATCCGCTTTATCCTTTCCTCAAGAGAACTTTGGCGTCCGACGAGCGTTTCGACTTTCGAGCCCTAATCCGAATGAGCGAGAAAACTTTTCATGCCTTTGGAGAAGACCTTAAACCCGAACTGCCCGAAGACCCCGAGTTCTGGATGGACTTCGATACTGTGATTCTGGACGCCTCCGTTTTCAGCGATTTGAATGACACTGTGGTGGAAGGCTTGAAGCGATTTGTCCATAGACGGGGTGGGGGACTTTTGTTGTTCGGACCTGCGGCATTGGCTCGGGAAAAGCTTGGTGGCGTCGCACCGGTTCGCGAAGTGGAAGAATTCTTCGCCAAGGAGGATCGCTCTCTTTTTGCCTTGGAGGAACCGATTTTTGCCCCCGAGGACGAGGCTGGAAAGATGAAACCGTTTTTGCCGGGACGCCTTCCCGGTTTTTTCGTGACCGAGAAGAATCCCGCCGCCCGGGGCGTTGTCATTTCAAGAGCCAACGGAAAGGCGGTTCTCGTCCTGCAAGCATACGGTGCAGGTCGGGTAGGCTATTGGGGGTCGCCTCACGACTGGCGAAGACCTCTGCGGGATGAGAGGGACGGCAAGGAGTTTCGGAAATTCTGGACTGCCCTTGCGGAATGGCTCGGTTCCGGCGGCGAGGAAAGATTGCGCATCGAAGACGAAACCCGCCCGCGTGATAGAGGTAAAGCTGTCGATCTAGCAGTCGAGACATTGGGGTCCGACTTCGAGCCTTCCCACGACGCCTTGGTCGAGGCCAAGGTTGAAGGCCCGGATGGTTACGAGCGCACCCTACACTTGTATCCCGAAGGTGCCGTAGCTGGCCGATATGCGAGCTCTTTTCTTCCCGGATCACCGGGGGAGTACAAGGTGACTTACTCTCTATCGTTTCCAGATGGTGAAGCCTTGGAACGTGAGAATTTCTTGCGAGTGGCGGAAACGGGGGAAGAAAGCATAGACGTGTCCTATAACGAACGTGACCTACGCATGCTGGCTAAATTGACCGGAGGCGACTACTTGAAAATCGATGAACTTGATCCCGGATGGGAACCCAAAATGGCTGAGGACCTCCCCTTGCGCGTGGAGCGAATAAGCCTTGCCGACAACTGGGTTTTCTTCCTTGTTCTCTTTCTTGCCGCTGGGCTAGAGTGGGTATTTCGCAGACAGGCGGGGCTTCAATGAGAATTTTTCTACAGGGATTTGTATGTCTTTCGGTATTGTTACCGATCTCCGATATGCTGGCTTGGCAAGCACCTGTTTTGATTTCACCCAAAATAAGTGTTGATCTAATTGCGGAAACGAACGCTTCGACCACGAATGAAACGAACGCCACCTCACTGAAAAAGCCCGTTCGATCGTCCAAACAGGAGACCATTGATCATGCCGGACGAGACTTGCGGCACGTCGAGGAAAGCGTGCGTTCCGGGGCTGCCAGATTATTAGGCAAATACCCCAGTCCCGCTTCCGCGGCCTACCTGACGTTTGCTCTGGACGATAGAATTGCTCGCGTGCGAAGAGCCGCGATCGTGTCCTTGTCCGAACTCTACCTAAATGGTTTTTACATCTACGAAAAGCCTCTCGTCGAAAAAATCCTTTCTAAGCTAGGCGACCCCGACGTCGAAGTTCGTCGAGAAGTTTCGGCCCTTGTACCTAGGCTTTCCACAGGACTTTTTCGATCTTCCTTCGAGGTTGTGGAAATAAATGGACGCCGTGTGGCTCGAGCTAAGCCCACAATCTTAAGGCCCGATCTTCAGGAGATTGCAAGAAAGGCTTTTTTCGATCCCGATGCCATCGTTAGGCAAAACATACTGAAGTACCATTATGTGCTGAGACTTCCTTTGTCGGCTCAAGTTCTCGACCGTTTGTTGTCCGACTCCGATCTCGGGGTTCTTCTTACCGCTTTGGATCGCGTGCCAAGTTCCACGCCATCCGAAACTGTGGTTCGTCGCGTTGAAAAACTATCGCATCATCCGGACGTAGGAGTCCGAAAGAAAGTAGTTTCAGTAGCGCGAGATTCCAACCGTCGTCATCCCGGTTATCGAGCTATCCTTCGAAAGATGACGATGGACGAGGAACCCGCTGTCTTGTCGATGGCCGCCGTTGAGCTTGCTCGTCTTGGAGAAAAAGTAGACTCAAAAGTCATTCAAGCAGTGGGCGATTACCTACTCGGTGTGGCTGGTGCATCGACACAGGTCATGACCATCCTGTATGCAGTATCCGCTTTCGGGGAGGAAGCCACTAAGATTTATAGTGAGCTTACCGAACACACCAGTTCGAAAATCCGCACGATTGCTTGGCAACGCCTGCTAACCTTTGACAATGGGTGGGGGCGACCCAGTGTCTGGTTGCCCGCCCTTATAGATCGAGACAAGACTGTTCGGCGAGCCATCGTCGCTAACTTGAACGCTCGATCTCGAAACTTCGACCTCAAGACTATGGAGCAGCTCGTTGCCAGCGATTTCGTCGATGTGAGAACCTTTGCGGCCAATTCTCTCTACACCGCACGTCAGGATGCGGCGGAAGAAGTGGCTTTCGATCTGCTGATCGATGAAGACACCGGTGTGCGAGCCCAAACCATTCGCGCGCTTGCCTCTCGGCGGACTCCGGGTTGGCTGAAAATAATGTCCAACTCACTGCTGGATGATGAATACGTCATCAAGCGGGCAGCCTTGGATGGTTTACTCGGAGACCCCGCTCAGGGAATAAAAGCCCTTCGTAAGTTCGTGAGCGAACACCCTGCGGATCCCATCACGCCACTTGCTTTGGCCGAACTCAAGAGCAGAGGAATTACACAATGAGACTCGCCCCTTATTTATTGATAACACTTACTGGATTCTTCGGATTGCCTGCCCTTCACGCCGCTCCGCCTGCTCGCGATGCCATTCGTATCGTTCAACTTCTTCGCAGCGACAACGTCTTGCGACGTTATCCTGATGCCTTGCCTAGCTTGCTCAGGCACATGAACAAGGAAACCACAGCCCGATTCGATACGGATCCTCTCTTTATACAATCCCTCGAGGACGAGCAGCTTTTGCAAAATCCCATCCTTTA
>JABHOU010000604.1 GCA_018695085.1 Opitutia bacterium
CCTTAAAGACGTCGAAGACGTCGGAAAAGCTCTCGCTAAAGCCTCCGGCGCACACGAGGCAGCCCTCAACAAACTATCCGAGGGAAAAGGAAACATTCTTCGCCGAACCGAAGAACTAAAAAAACTTGGCATCGCCTCAAAGAAAGAAATTCCCGCAACCTTCCAAGCTGCACTCGAGGAAGGTGTTCTCGAATCGGCTCCACTCTCAAACGTCCTTGAGGAACCCGAAGACTCTCCCTACGAAGGAGAGGGAAAAGCCCGTTCGGCCTAAGATGTTTGGCCTACCCTAATCGCTAAACCGCGAGAAGAGAAAAGTCCTGTTTATCAAAACTGAAACGCCTTTGCCGCATGGGACACGCCACCTTTAAGATTGGAGACTTGGAAGCCGTCATCGGTGACAACGCCGACCACGAGGGACATCGAGCGGGCTACAACGGGATCTGGAGCCTGCGACACAAGCGAAGCAAGCGAAACTTGTTCGTGCCGGCCTACGCGGGGTTCAATCTCGAGCACTATTTCAACGGGGAAACGGAATTCCTCAACAACGAGGTCTTTTTTCAACCTCGCAAGTTTCCCATGACCTTCGACAAGAAAAGCGATCGGGAAGCCGAGTTGAAGCAAAAGCCGGTACCTCATTTCTTTTTGGAGAGTACAACCAAGTTTACCCTGCGGGAGCCCCATTACCTGGATGTAGAGTTCCGGTGCTCACCGGTTCAACACGCTCACCCGAGTGGATGGTTCGGTTGCTTTTGGGCAAGCTACGTTAATGGCCCGGTCGACAAGAGCATGCACTTCCGCGGAGGCTGGAACAAGGGAGATGACCAGTGGATGCAATTGTGCACGCAGAAACACGACGACGAGAGCACGGTTTCGAGCTTCGACGATCAACTGAAGCTCGAGTTTCTCGAAGGGAGCCGAGACACCTTGTTCAAGAACCATTCCCCCATGAGGTTCTCCAAGCCTTTTTATTACGGTTACTTCGAGGACTTAGTCTACGTCATCATGTTCGACCGCTCGGAGGGAATCCGCTTCACTCATTCACCGAGCGGTGGTGGCAAGAACAGGGAAGAAAAGACCGTCAACCCGGCATGGGACTTTCAGTTCATCACCCCGAAGTACGAAGTATTGAAGGACTACGGTTTCAAGGCCCGTATCGTCCTGAGACCCAGATGCAGTCGACTTGAAATTCTCGACGAGTACGAAAAGTTCGCAAAAGGCTGAGGGAGAGACTCTCGTCGCCCACCTACGCCGAAGGCTAGTTCTAGTTCTCAAATATTAGGCTGAACCGGAAAAATGCCTGAGCGACTAAAGAAACCTTTGATTTATATGTCTAAAGTTACATATTCATTTAGAAGAGTTATAAAGTAATGTCCATATTCTCTGACAGCAGCTTTGGCAGACGTGATTTCCTTAGGGTTGGAAGCTTGGGCTTAGGCGGATTGAGCCTACCTGACTTTCTGCGAGCGGAAGAGGCGTTGAAATCCGTGGGGGGGATAGCCAAGGACAAAGCAGTCATATTCCTCTTCATGCATGGAGGTCCGAGCCAGTTCGAAACTTTCGACCCCAAAATGGATGCGCCCCTCGGCGTGAGGAGCGCCACCGGGGAAATCAAGACGAAGATTCCCGGCATCACTTTCGGGCCAACCTTCGAAAAGTTAGCCAAACTTAACGATAAGTTTTCCATCGTACGCTCATTCACCACTCAAAGCGCAGCTCACGATTCCAAGCCCATCGTCAGTAAGGAACATTCTTCGGGTGCTCAGATCGGAGCACATTACGCCCGTGTGGCGGGCCCCAGCAACCCTCAATTCGGTATGCCGCGAAACGTATGGTTGCATCCGCAGGCAGTGGATGCAGGAGCTACGGACCCAATAATGAAATTGGGTAAATTCGACGTAACCGGTCCTCTTGGCCCTTTGTTTGAACCGTTTCAACCGAGCGGCAACGGAGATCTCAGGAGAGATATGCAACTGACGCTAAATCCCGATCGACTGGATGATCGACACGCCTTGCTTGCCAGCCTAAGCAACTTTCGAAGGCAAGTGGATTCCGGCTCCTTTACGGGAGGTTTGGACAAGTTGCAGTCGCAAGCTTTCGAAACTCTGACGGGCGGTATATCTGAAGCATTCGACGTCTCGAAGGAAGATGCCAAAACCTTGAAAAGGTATGACACCGCAGGATTGATCGACCCGAGAAACATCAGTAAGCGCTGGAACAACCAAAAGCGTTATGCCAATCACGTTAAGAATTTAGGAAAACTTCTCCTGTTGGCCAGAAGATTGGCCGAACGCGGGGCGGGCTTCATCACCGTGAGCACCGACTTCGTCTGGGATATGCACGCCGACAACAACAACGCCACCATGACCGAGGGCATGGATTACGTCGGTCGTCCCTTCGACCATGCGGTAAGCGCATTCATCGAGGA
>JABHOU010000209.1 GCA_018695085.1 Opitutia bacterium
ACCTCGATCAGGTTCTCCCCCTTCTTGAAAAAGTAAGCGGGCTTTTGGTAGACCGGCTTTGTCCAATCCTTGGACGAGGTCACCTTTTTACCGTTTATCCAGAGGGAAAAGCCATTGTCGCAAGTGGCGAGAAAAGACGCGAAATCCGGTTTGGCCGCCAACTTGATCTTCTTTCTCAGCTTGATCTTTTTAGTCTTCGGATTGGACCCCCAAATCCATTTCGCGGTGATCTTCCCTGGCTTGGGCAGGAGGTCGGATTGTGGCTTCCCGGAAGGTTTCTCGAGGCTTATCCGGTTGACTTTGGCCTCGATCTTGGCCGGGTTAGTTCCCGTGACCTGCCAGATCGAATCCATGAACTGCTCGGCCGTCATACGCTTGGGCACGGGTCCGGAATATACGTAGTCCTCACCTGGTTCCTCGCTTAGAAAAACGCTCTTCGACTGGTAGGCTTGGGAAGACATGATAAAGCGTACGAACTTGCGCAAATCGTATCCATCCTCCGCAAAGCGGACCGCTAGGTAATCGAGCAAATCCTCGTTCCATGGCTTGGTATGCATCGCATCGACCGGATGTACGATCCCGCGTCCCATCAAGCGGGCCCATATCCGGTTCGCGATGGTACGGGTGAAGCGTCCGTTTTCCGGATGAGTCATGAGACCGGCCAACTGCTTGAGCCGCTCGCTCTTGGAAGCTTTCGGATCGATTTCGCCCAACTCCGGGAAAATCCATTTTGCCGTCGACATCTTTCCCGTCGGCTTGTCGCAACGGGTCAGTTCGATCGGTTTGTCCGCATAGATCGAGGCTAAATTGTAAGCTTCCTCAAGGGTCCATCGGTCGATGAAACTGTCGTGGCAACTCGCGCATTTCATGTTGATCCCGAGAAAGACTTGGGAAATGTTCTGGGAGAACTGCATGTGAACGGTCTGTCCTGCGCTTACGTTTCCCCGCCACTTGATCCCGTTGATGAAACCCGCCGAATTCCCCTTGGCATCGATCAATTCCTTCACGAACTGATCGTAGGGCTTGTTCTCGCGCAAGGCCGCGTAGAGCCAAGTCGTGATCTGCTTGCGTCCGCCCGTGATGAAGCCCGTACCCGTATAGTCGTTGCGCAAAAGATCGTTCCAGAAAGTCAGCCAATGATCGGCATAAGCGATGTCATCGGCGAGGAGAGCGTCGATCAGTTCCTTGCGCTTGTTTAACGATTTGCTTGTCGAAAACTCATTCAACTGGGCGGGAGAAGGGAGGAGTCCGACTATGTCCATATATGCCCGGCGGACGAATGCGGGATCCTCCGAGTCCTGCGGAATGGCCATCTTGTTCTTGACCAGGTAGGAATCAAGCAACCGGTCGATCGGATGGTCCCTGTCCTTTTGTGCCTCGGGCAATTTCACGATTCTTGGCTTGAGAGGTGGTTCCCAACCTGACGAACCCAACTGGACACCCTCGTCCCAGGGCATCCCCTCGGTCACCCATGCGATCAGTTTCTTGATCTCCTCGGCCGAAAGCCCGCCCCCCTTGGGGGGCATCCGTTCGTCCGAATCCTCCGATTGGATGAGCTCGAGAAAAAAACTGTCTGCCGGTTTGCTCGGAACCGCGACCTTGCCGTTTTCTCCACCCGCAAGGAAAGACGAGCGGGTATTCATGTCCAACCCTCCCTTTTTCTTTCCACTCGTGTGGCATTCAGCGCAGTGCTTGTTCAGGACCGGCATGATCTCGTGTACGAAATCGACCTTCGACCAAAGGAAGGAAGGCATGATCAACAGAAGGAGAGATATAGCCTTAATTATGGTGGCTTGGTTGCGCATATTTAAGAAATGTCACTTAAATTCGGATTCTTGCGATTGTCGAGATGGGAGTTTCCCATCCGCAACTTTTTGAACGCATGTAGAAACTCTGTTTGATGCACAAATGAGGCTTTATTTTTCACGGTAAAACAACCAAGATTGACAATATGCAAAACCAAACCCGACGCTCCTTCGTCCGCAATGTCACGCTCGGTGGCTTCGCGGTTTCCTTCACGCCCTCGCTTTTCGCTCTCGCCAAGAACGATCCAAATCGCTTCCAGATCGGCATTCAGGAATACACCTTTCACCGTTGGATCGGGCGCAAGCTCGATCACCTCGACTACCCGGCCCTTTGCAAGGACAAGCTTGGTATTACCCACATCGAATACTGGAACCGTCCATTCGGGGGCAAGCACACCGACAAGAAATACGTCGGCGAACTGGTCAAGAGAACAACCGGAGAAGGGATGAAGAACGTCCTCATTTTGGTCGACGCCAAGAACCAACTCGACGCAAAGGACAAGGGCCAACGCGACCGGGCCGTCGACGAACACAAAGGCTGGATCGATTGCGCCGCCCAGCTCGGATGCGACGCCATCCGGGTCAACTGCCGTTCGGGTGGAAACCCCGACGAGAACGTGCAAAACGCCAAAGACGGAGTCGGGCGCCTCTGCGACTACGCGAAGGACAGCAAAGTAAAAGTCGTGATCGAACCCCACGGTGGAAATTCCCAAAACCCCGACTGGCTCCTCAAGGCGATGGATGTGCTCGATCACCCCAATGCAGGCATCCTGCCGGACTTCAACAACTTCGGACGCTATGACCGTTACGAGGGAGTGACAAAAAGTCTACCGTATGCCCCTGCCGTCTGCGCCAAGGCACTCAAGTTCGACGACAAGGGGAACGAGACCCATACCGACTATTTCAAAATGCTGAAGATCGTCTACGATTCCGATTTCTCCGGCGTCATCTCGATCGAATTCGAAGGTGGCGGAATCGACCCGATCGAAGGCGCTCTCATGACCAAGAAACTTATCCTCAAGGCACTCGAAGCTGCCAGATCATAAAGAATACAGAATGATTGGGTTTTTCTCTCAGAAACCGCCCCAGTAACCCATACGATGCAAATTGACAGCCCGTACCTAGTACCGTTCGACGGTAAGTTTGTCATAGCTGATGCTTCCATGAAGCCTCCCGAGGGATCTCCTGATAAAAAGTCCTGTCGAAAAGCTTTAAAAAAATCAATCGACGATTTGCGAGAACTTCAGGAAGCTCTTTACGCGGAGGATCGCAGAACACTACTATTGGTTTTTCAAGCGATGGACGCGGCGGGCAAGGACGGCACCATTCGGGCCACCACGTCCGGCGTAAACCCTGCCGGGTTCCAAGTGTTTTCCTTCAAGGCGCCCAGCAAGGAAGAACTAGACCACGACTTCCTATGGCGACTGAACCGTGCCCTGCCTGAGCGTGGACGCATAGGAATATTCAACCGCAGCCATTATGAAGAAGTGCTCGTATTACGAGTTCACCCCGAATATCTGGGAAACCAACGCATAAACCTACCCAACGATCTTGGCGATCTATGGACCGAACGATTTGCATCCATTTGCGACTGGGAGAAGCACCTTGCCCGGAACGGTACCGAAATAGTGAAATTCTTCCTTCACGTAAGTCCCGACGAACAGGCTCGTCGATTCCTGAGGCGACTCGAAACCCCTGCAAAGAACTATAAGTTCTCCTCCAACGACGTTGCTCAACGCGATCATTGGGAGAGCTATATGAATGCATACGAGGAAACCTTGAACGCGACCTCGAGGGAACACGCCCCGTGGTACGCCATTCCCGCCGACGACAAACCGTTCATGCGCATGACTGTAGCCGACATTATTATCCGCAAGTTAAAGGCAATGAACCTCAAGTATCCCGAACTCCCGCAGAACGAGCGCGAAAAAATGGCGAATGTCCGTAAAAAGCTCCAAGCTGAGCTCGGCGAATAAAGGACAAGGGGATTTAACTCACCGACCTAGAGTCTCTGGATTTCAAGGAATCCTCTTTGTTCTTCTTACCAATAGGAAATTGGGAAAGCAACATACCGGCAAACATGAGAATGCATCCCAAGGACTCCCGGGAATTGAGGAGTTTATCATCCCAAAGCCAACCGGCGAGGACGGCGAAGACGGCCTCGAGGCTAAGGAGAATGGCCGCTCTGCTCGGGGCGACGTGCTTTTGGGCAAAAATTTGCAGAGTGTAGGCCACCCCAACCGAGACGAACCCGGCGAACAGGATGGCTCCGGATGCGTCCAGGGTTGACTGGAGCGAGAGCTTGTCTCCCTCGACCTCAAGAACACGGTAATTGAGCAAATAAAGGCCAAAGCTAAGCCCGGCGCAGATCAGGTACTGCACAACGGCGAGCTTGAGGGGATCGAGCTTGTATTTTGCGGCATAGCCCACCACTTGAACGTGAACAGCCCAAAAGAAGGCTCCTATTAGAACCAGGCTATCCCCCTCACCGATGGTCAAGCCTTCCTTGATGCTGAGCAAGTAGAGCCCGAAGGTGGCGAGAAGGACTCCCCCCACGGTGAGCTTGTCAATTTTCTGGCGGAGACAAAATCCGATCAAAGGGACGATCACGAGATAAAGACCCGTAATGAAACCAGCCTTGCCTTCCGTAGCCTCGTTTTCGTTTTTCCCCAGAACATCTATTCCCATTTGCTGAAGCGTGGCTCCCAAAAGGAGGGCGATGCCCGCTAATCCCCCGATGACCCAGAAGGGCTTGCCTGCATTGAAAAGCTTGGCCTTGCTGGTTCCGAAAAAACAAACGAGTGGAAGGAGAGAGAGTGCGCCCAGCAAAAAACGGAAGGCGTTAAAGGAGTACGGATCCAAATACTTCATCGCTTCATCCTGAGCCACGAACCCGAAACCCCAAATAAAGGCGGTCAGCAACAACATGACGTTTGCTCTCAGCAACATGGTGTTGAAGTGATTCGCAGAAGGAGATGGAGAAAAAGGAAACCTATCTCTTAGGTCCCGAGGTCTTGAAAGACAATGCGGACTGAATTGCCTTGGCGACTTGCTCGCCCAGTTTTTGGCTACCCAACTTGGTAAAGTGGACGTTGTTGTCGGCAATCGCGTACTTGATCCACTGCGGTTTCATGAAAGCATGCAGATCGTTTACCTCCACACCGTTTTTTTTCATCACGGCAAGGGCAGCCTCGAGATACTTGCGCTCGAGTTCTGGAGATATCCGAATGTCCTGCTTGAACCTTCGTGCCATCGTGATCTCGTTGGCCGGGCAGGCAGGCGTGGTGGTCGCCCAAATGAGTTTGGCTCCCGTCTTCTTCAAGCGACCGACCAGCAACTCGAGTCTAGTTCCGTAGGCTTCAGGCGAACGATCCTCCTTGTGATATTCCCAGCCGTACATATCCCACAATCCCCAGTTGAAATGAATCAAATCCCATTTTTCCTTCCCCAACCATTCCTCGATCCCGGCAACTCCGCGGATGGTCGGGCCGGCATTTCCCTTGTGACGCCTGACTTCCGCCACGCCCTTGAGGTTCTCAATGACGTACGGGGAATACCCAATTGAGATCGAGTCTCCCATGATCAAAACATTGGGCAGTTCCTTGGCCATGCCTTGGTGAACTGAAAGAATAAGTAGCGTAAGCGGCAGAAGAAGTGATTTTTTCATGCAGTCGTTCCTTTCCTGTTCAGTGAGGAAAAATGAGAGTTATTGATTGAAAACTTGAAACCAGATGTTCCGGCAGGTCACCTTCAGCGCTCACCGTAAACCGGTGGTTTCCAGTCTTTCGGCAGCTTACCCCGGGGAGGTGTGCCGAGTGCATCGGCAGGAATAGGACGATTCTTGAGCGTGAGGATAGGCAGATCGTCGGGGAGGTGCTTGATCAGCATGTCCTTGAACTCGATCGTCATGGGTGGGCCCTTGTGCAATTGCAGGGCGAGCACACCGTCGAGAGCCCTGCCCTTCTCGTCGAGGTCGATGATGTCGCCGGTGGGATGCCCGTCGATCCAGTGACGGTGGCGGTTGCCCTCGACCAGAATGCGGTACTCATGCCACTCGCCGGGAGCGAATTCCTTGACCTCCAATTTGCCCACCACCCAGCGGTCGCCCTTTGGGTCGA
>JABHOU010000606.1 GCA_018695085.1 Opitutia bacterium
AAATCGTGGGGTCGCCTGCCTCGACAGGAACTCCACAGAGGAATGAGAGGGCAAGAAAAGAGACCGCTTTTCTCACTCCTTGGCTTCCTTGGCATAAGCCTCGAAAGCCTCGGCGATCTTGGCCTGCTTCTCATCTCCCTTGTGAAAAAGGATACGGTGTCGAAGCTTGATCCGGGTGCCGGCCTTGAGCGTAAAGCCGCCATCAGGCTCGTTCTTGTCGAACTGTTTGGAAGCAAACGGGTTTGCCGTGAACAAACCGTAGGTGCGAACGTGCCAACCTGTGGGATGCCGAAAGCTGGTGGGGTGATTGAGGATAGCCACTCCAAGGCGCTTGCCATTCACGGGACCGTTGTAGTCGCACCATTTGGCTTTCTTGCTCCAGGCGGCTAGATCCCGATCGCCCCTGCTGTTAACGATGGTTCCCCCAAGCTTAGAGGTAACGTCCATGCTCGTGGGAACGCGAATGGAAAGCCCGGCGTCCTTCTTGTCCTCGAAGCGAACGTCACCTGCAGTGGCGACGAGTTCCTGATCGAAGTCGATGGAGCGAACGTTCTTGCCTGCGCGAAAAGTCGTGCGGCGCTCCTCGGAAATAACCTTCTTGCCCGAGGCGTCCAAGTAATCGCAGAGCTCGACCACGAGGGCATGCTCGTCGGTGGCGACAAGCTTATCGTAGGACCGGTGCTTGATGCTGCCGAGAGCCTTGACCCGATCGGCAACGAGTTTGGCTCGCTTGGGGTTCTTTCCAAGTTCGTCCCACGTCAATTGCTCCGACCAGGAGTCCGCCCCACCGATGCCCTCGTGCCCGAAGTTGATGCCACGATGATGGGGATGGTCGTGCCGCTCGCCCTCGATTTTCCTCATGGGATAGTTCCGAGTCATGGCGGCTCCGGTAGGCCCGTGAACGGGATAGAGGTAGGGCTTGTTCGCCTGATCCACGACGTACTCGGCGAAGGGTTTGCCCTTGTGCAGGATGCGGAGCCCCTCGCCCTTGGTTTTCTTAATTGAGAAATCGGCCCCGCTCAAGGAGACGGCAAAGGCGGTAAAGGCTACTAGAAAGAATGGAAGGAATGGTTTCATAAATTGAAAATATTCGTTTCCGAATGCATCAAGTCCAAGCCTTTTTGAGGAAATCGAGAAAGTTTTTGTGGAAGATGCCTTCGAGATCGTCATGGCCGTAACCGCGCCGCTCGAGAATGGCTCGGAAGTCGCGCAGGTCGGAAACTTGGCTACGCGAAGGTCAAACGCCCTTTGGGTTCAGGTATGTCGCGACCGAGTTCCTTGGACGTAGCAATCCATTCGTCAATAACCCGATGGGCGTTGCGCACGGCTTCCTCATGACTGGCTCCATCCGCCATGCATCCTGCAAGTTCGGGTACTTCGGCAATGAAAGATCCGTCCTCTTCGCTCCAGTAGGTAATGATTTCGTATTTATGCATCGTCGTAGTCTCCCAGCTTGTATCTTAAAATGACATTGCGGACTTGCTTAACTTGATAGGGTTTAGCCATTCCGTCTTTCGATTGTAAATTAAGTATTTCTCGAACACCGTCTTTATTGAAAATGTGATGAGATCCTTTGGTTCGCAAGTCGAATCCCAATCTCTTTACCAATGCGACCAAGTCGGCAAGGGTAGATTGGCGTCCGAACGACCACCCAGAATCTTGAAAAAGGTTTTCTTCGCAGATGTCATCCAGAAGCTAAAACTTCACCTGACTTCGGAAACTGTCAAGTTCGACTCACCCTCAAGTCCACGCCATTTTGAGGAAATGGAGAAAGTTTTTGTGGAAGATGCCCTCGAGATCGTCATGGCCGTAACCGCGCCGCTCTAGAATAGCTCGGAAGTCGCGCAGGTCGGAAATGAATTCGAGGCCGGCAGGGGTTTGCTCGGATCCGTAACCACCATCGAGGTCGGTACCGATCCCAACGTTGGCGGAAGAGCCGAGAAGCTGGCAATAGTGATCGAGATGGTCGGCCAAGGCCTCGAGATTGGCCTCGGGCTTGTCGCCTTTGGTTGTGACGCCACGCTCC
>JABHOU010000342.1 GCA_018695085.1 Opitutia bacterium
GGCCTTGCGGAAATGATCCGTGGTGCTGGGGCCTATCGCTTCCAATGCTTGGGCGGAGTATTCATAGAGATGTTCGTCTCCATCGGTCAGGAAGGAGGCGATGGCGTCAGCTTGCTCGTCTCCGGCACAGATTTGCAACTGGCGCAGGATGAAGCCCTTGACCGCCTTGGGCCGATCGTCGGCAAGGGTGCCGGCGAGGGCCTTGGCGAAGGCTTTTCGTTGCTTTGCCTTGTTTGGTCCGCCGACTCGTATGGCGGTGGCGTGGAGGGCGTGGCGTGCCTGTATGTCGTTCCCCTTGCCGGGTTCGACGAGCAGGTCGGCGAGCTCGCGAAGTGTTTTTTCACCGCCGTCCAAAATTTGGCCGACGGCCTTTTCGCAGGCTTCCTTGTCGATTGTGCTAAGTATACCTCCGCTCGCAGGTGTGGGAAAGGCTTGGATAATGTCTTTGGCGCTCATTTGATAATGTCTCCTTTTATTTTCCGCAGGGGGCTTATAGGCGCCAAGGGGCGCTCATCGGGGGGTGAAGGAACCGGTTCGCTTCCTCGTCGTTGACGAATAGCTCCTTGTCGGGGTCGTAGTTCAACTTACGACCAAGCCTGATGGCCAAGTTCGCCAAGTGCAGGATGCAGGCGGCGCGATGGGCTGCTTCGGCATGCCCGCCCGCCTTCTTTCGTTGCTTCACAGCTTCTCCGAAGGAGAGCAACGGCTCTGGATCCGGCATGGCCTTGACTTTTTCCTGATCCTCAGGTGATAGGTCGTTCATGCTGACGTCGCGGATCGGGGCTTGATCGTATTTTGGACCCCATTCGGTGCTTTCCATGACAAAGCGGAAACCATCAGCGTATTTCAGTTCCACCCATGCCCACATACCCGTAACCTCGGGGTGCGAGGGCGGAGCGAAGGGTGTGATTTCCACGGCACTGGTATAGTCCTTTGCGTAAGTCCACTGCTCGGGGTCGAAGTGATGCTGCCCCATGTCGCACATGCCTCCACCCTCGTAATCCCAGTATCCGCGGTGGGTGCCTCCTGTGCGCCGGCCTTCGTACGGCTTCCATGGTGAAGGACCGCAATAGAGATCCCAGTCGAGTTCGTTCGGAATCGTTTGGGGCGGAATACCCGGTCGACCGCTCCATTGCCTGATCTTGAGACCACCTCTTTTCATACGCACCGCTTCACAATTCTTTAGAAGGCCGCTCGCCATAATCTTGTGCTTGTCTATGGAACCTCTGTCCCGACTTCTCCCGAAACGTCCGAACGTGCCGATCTGAAACACCCGGCCATAGCGTTCAAAGGTGTTCACGACGGCTCGTCCCTCGGCGATGAAGCGGGTCATTGGTTTTTCGCAGAGTACGTCCTTTCCTGCTTCAGCCGCCGCGATTGAAATGCTTGCGTGCCAATGGGGTGGAGTTGCGATGGCAACAACGTCGATGTCGTCGCGTTCAAGAAGGCGTCTAAAGTCTTGGTACGCTTTCGCCTTTCCTTTGTTGCGTGAGTCAGCAAAACGCTGGGCTTTTCGGGTATCGACGTCACAGGCGGCCAAAAGTTCAACGTCCAATCCCTTGCACATGCCCGAATAGGTGCCTGGTCCTCGCCCTCCGCACCCGATCAGGGCACCACCCAATTTTTCGGATGGTGGAACTTCGGGAGCTCCCAGAACGTTGCGAGGCACGATGGTAAAAGCTGTTGCCCCCGTGCCGGAGGCCGCAAGAAAATCGCGACGTGTTGTTTTTGCTAGAATCTTCTTCATGTAATTTTCCTTGTTTTGTTCTAATAAATTTTAGCTCTTTTGGCGTAGGGGGCCCGAGCGGTTTTGGGAGTTCAAATCGACTTTGGCGGTATCTGCAACGTTCAACCAGACATGGACGTGAGGAGCTCCCCGGTAATGCCAGACGAAGGAGGGACCTTCGAGGCGCCAATTGTCCCAGATGCCGTCGTTGCCAAGATCGTCTTTTTTGTAAAAGGTGAGATTGCATGCATCCAATCCGCCTTGCTTCTTGAGTGCAGTCAATGCTTCTTCTCGGTCCTTCAGGCGATAGGGTTCCAGGAGTGAACGGAGTACTTTCTGTGCATGCTCCTTTTGATCACGAGAAAAGGATTCAATGGAGATGCCATCAATTACGTCGTCTTTAGCTCGGAAGCCGATGTCGGATTCCTCGGGAGCTTCGGGTCGCAGGGCTTTCTCTCTTTGCTTCCCATCGAGCATATCGAACAAATCGTTTGCAGCTACTGCTTGGTGCCAGAACACGTTGTTTGGATGTGCAGCCTTTTCGTAGTAACCACTGGCCGCATGGCCGTAAACAATTGGACCGCCAAAGGCCATGTGTTCTGCGGAATCACCGTCGCATCGTACCGTACCATGTCTACCCGTAAGAACGAATTCGTAGTTTTCCCCTTTGGTCATCGGATCCCCGAAGATGGCGATTCCTTGTTTTTTACCGAACCCACCCATATCGTCCTTGAACTGCTTGTCGAATCGTTCCACCCAGTCGGGATTTACAAGCCCTTCCCAAGTCTTTCGGATAAGGACTTGTTGTTCCTTAGTGTAGAAATCGCTTGTTAGAGCGTGATTAGTGATACGCCAATTGTTGGAAACATGGGTTCGGAGCAATCCGTTTTTCTTATCCCTGTGGTCCCAAGGAAAGCAAAGTACCTTTTTTTGACTGTCGTTTAATGACGAATGGAGAAGCTTCACGTAGTTCTCCGACGATTTCCCAGGGACTAACTGTTTTGCTGATAGCTCCGGAACAGCGACGAGCGAGGCCGTCGCAAACGCTGTTGTTGAAAGAAAGTCGCGACGGGTGAGACTTTTATCATTCATGATGTTGGAATTTGTGGGTTTTGGAAAAAGAGGAGAACATTACCTTTTGGTAACTTTACTTCTCTGGCAAGCTTTGGAATCAGGATTCTACACATTTTTTCCAGAACCCAACGACATGGAATTCTTAAGTTCTTTGCTCTTGCTGGATAAAATATTATTAGCTAAGTTAAGAAAAACTCAAACTAAGTCATGACACTTTATACTACGCACCAAGCGAAAACTCACTTGTCTCGGTTGCTGGATGAAGCCGAATCAGGAGGTGAAGTCGTGATCGCCAAGGGGAAGCGACCTGTCGTTCGGTTGATCCCTCATTCAGTTAAATCCAAACGCCCTCGACCGACGGTTGGTGAATCAACTTCCAAAGCTGTCAAAATAGTGGAGACACGCGAGGTCCAAGGGAAAGTGGGAGATACTGTAGTATACTTTTAACATGCGCGTTCTGTTGGATACTTTTCCTTTCGTGTGGTTGGCGGCGGAACCGACGAAACTGAGTCGGCTCGCAACTGAAACCCTATCAGACGAGACAAATGATTTCTTTCTTAGCGATTCATCCGTACTTGAGCTTTGCCTGAAGTATAATGACGGTTCCCTTGAAATGCCGCAGGCTCCGAGGGACTGGGTTGAGAAGCAACGAGAACTGTGGCAGGTGAAGGCGTTACCCCTGAGGCGCGAAGCTTGTTACCGTTTGTCCGAGCTACCTTATCACCATGATGATGCGATCGATCGCATTCTCGTGGCCACTGCTTTGGCGGAAGGTTTGAGCATTCTTACTCCAGACGAGGAGATTAAGAAATACCCCGTAACCACCATTTGGTGAATTAGGTGCCAATTGGATGCCAAGTCGTCTTGGTTTCCTGTAAGCTGAGAATGGGAGATAATCCGGGGTGATTCGTGGCTGAAACGGCCTTGGATGGTAGATGCACCACTCGTTTTAGGTTCAGTGCGGAGTTTTCCTCAGTAAGTTTTCTTTCCTTGGGTGA
>JABHOU010000592.1 GCA_018695085.1 Opitutia bacterium
CACCCTTCCTGAAGATGGAGCCACCTGTCGGACTCGAACCGACGACCTGAGGTTTACAAAACCCCTGCTCTACCAACTGAGCTAAGGTGGCCTTCGTTTGCAGGGGTGCTTCTACCGTATGATGCCCCTGAAAGTCAAGCCGTCCACCTCTGTGCAAGGCGATGTCGACGGAGTGAACTAGAGCACCTTTATCGGTACGGTGACTTCCTTGAGGCCGGGTACCTTGATGAAGAGATTGCCTGTTCCGGGTTGTCCGCCCTTTACGTTGATGGTGGCGGTGCGTGCGCCTTCTTGGATACGAGCCTCGGGCATGATTACGGAGGCGGGAACGTCTGTCTCTACTTGGACGGGCAATCCGCCCGCGGGGGCCTCGAAGTCTATCTTGAACAGCAGTATGTCGCTTTCCCCTGAAGAAATTTCAATTCTTTGCGGGGATACGCTCAAGGAGCTTTCGTCGATACGGAAATCTCCCACGTCCAAGCTGCCGTAGGGCCCACCGATGAGCTGTACAGGGTAGTCGACTCCTGCGGGCAGGGCGGGTACAACGAATCTAATTTCATTTTCCGAAAGATATTTGGTTTGTGTGGCTTGGCCACCGAAGCGCACGTTGTCGTGCCGAGTGAAGCCGCGTCCCTGTACCGCGATCTCGGAACCGACGGGTGCCCGATAAGCGGCGAGGTTGCCGACGTAGCGGTTTTCCAAGCTGAAGCGCTGCAACTTGCTCTTTTTTTCCTTTTTACGAGTCGATCCGTTTTTATTTACTTCATAATCGGCTCGGAAGTAATAGGCGGCCTCATCGTAACCTGCGGGCAGTTTGTAGTCGCAACTCCATATCCGGTTGTTCAATTGATCAGTAACCATCGGTACCTCTTGTCCGCCGATGACGGCGAATACCTGTAAGGAACCTTCGATGATGTTCCGATCCTGCAGGTTGATCTCGGTCTGCATAGTGTAGATACCGGATGGATTCTGGTTCAGGTTCCCTGACGTGAGGTTTATGAAACTTGGCTTGTTGCAACCGGCTAACCAGAGAAGAGCGGTTGCGACCATGAAAGACTTGAGAGATAGGCGTTGCATTGTCATTAAGAGGTTTATGATTTCTTTGTCTGTGAATTTGGCATGAACGTTCAAGATAAAAACAAGGCAGAGCAAAACTCGCTTGGCGTATACGTCCATGTTCCGTTCTGCTCGTCCACATGTGACTTTTGCGCGTTCTACCAAGAGAAACCAAGAAAAAACTCAATCAAAAGTTACATAATTTGGTTGAGGCGAGAGTTTATGCGGATTGCGCCACCTCGTTCGGTGGAGACGATTTTCATCGGCGGAGGGACGCCGGGAGTGCTTTCGCCCGATGAACTTTCCGAGTTGTGCGAAATTGTTCGAGAAAAGTCCGGCGACGAGGTGAAGGAATGGAGCGTGGAATTAGCGCCTAATGAAGTAACCCCGGAAAAGCTGGGGGCGCTCAAGGCCGGGGGGGTGACCCGTGTCTCATTGGGGGTACAAACCTTCGATGCTGAACTTTTGGGCGAAATGGGTCGCCTGCATCCTCCCGAAAAAGCTCTGTCCGCTTACGATCTGATTCGAGACATGGGTTTCGAGTCCGTCAACTTGGACCTAATCTTCGGTGCTCCCGGGCAAACAATCGAGCAATGGGAAGGCGATCTTAGCTGGGCCGTCGAACTGAGTCCCGACCACATTTCCACCTACTGTCTCACCTTTGAAGAGGACACTGCCTTGTATGCTCGCTTGGCCAAGGGCGAACTTAGCATAGATCCCGATCGGGAGGCGGCTTTTTACGAATTGGCGTGGGAATACCTGCCTAGCCGTGGTTACGGCCAGTACGAGATTTCCAATTTCGCCCGTCCCGGCATGGAATCTCTTCACAACCTGAATACTTGGCGAATGAACGAGTGGCTGGGTTACGGGCCTTCGGCCGCTTCTCAATTCGGCGGCAAACGTTACAGCAACGTCTCCAACCTCGAGGCATGGGGGCACTCTCTCGAAGAAAACAATGCTTCACCAGTTGAGGACCTCGAAGCGCTTTCCGAAAGAAACCTTGCTTACGATTCCGTGCTATTTGGACTTCGGCTCAACGCGGGTTTCGATATCGCCGAGATCGGTCGCCGGTTTTCAGTCCCGGCCTCTGCTTTTGATCCTTTGCGCCTGTTCTTCGAGCGTTTTGAGGACGAAGGCTTGGTGTATAGGGAAGGGGATCACTACCGATTGCTCGCCGCCGGGCGAATCCTCGCCGATGCCATCGCTTCGGAGTTGCCCGAACTGGCCTCCGAGGTTTGACGTCATTCTTTCTTTGGGCAAACTAGTAGAAATGAAACCTATCAAGTTTTCTCTTCTTTTCTTAATTTCTATTACCCAGATCGTACTTTCCCAGTCCCTGATTCATGAGTGGACGAACAGTGGGGGAAGAACGATCAAGGCCAAATTTGTTCGAGGAGATGCGGAGACCGTTACGCTTTTCATGAACGGTCGAAATTTCGTCATCAAACTGACAGACCTCAAGCCCGAGTCTCAGGAGTTGGCCCGGAAATTATCGACCCCTCCAGTACCTGCAACTCCGCCCTCGGCACCTGTTGATCGCTCCGTTCCCTCAAACCCTGCTTCTCCTGATCCTCCGGCGGTTGAGAAAACTGCGGGACCAAAAGGTAAGGTTCTTCTCCCCACGCTCGGGTCGGGTAAGTGGGCTACTTACCATTCCATCCTAGAAACCGACAACTTCGACGCAGCCCTGCACGGGAACGGGAATTTCTATCTTTACTTAAAGGACGGTAGTGAATCGCTCCTTCAGGGGCGTCCCCTCATCTTTCGGTTCTACCACGGATATTACAAGAAGCCGAACCCTCGAGGAAACATTCATGCGTATTCGTCCACAAGGGCTGATCTCCACTATTACTTTCGTAAGATGGTGGGGTTCAAAAACCCGCCCAAACCCTCTGAGAAATTGGGCCGAATCGAACTGAAGGCGGAATTGGAGGACGGGGTTGTCCTCGAGATCGGTTTCGAGGTGAATTCGCGCGGTGTCGCCATTTGGGGAGAAGCGGACGATCCATCCAGCGTGGATCACCCAACCGTCTTATCCGTTGGGCTCCACTCCCCGGAATCCATTTTAATGAAAGACGGGGATGGTCCGGAGCAGTGGAAGCAGTTTTTGGGAAAAACGGCCATTGAGGTTAAAACCAAAGCGGGTGCTAGGGAAACCATTCCTTATCTCGAAAAATGGATCGACTTGAAAAAGAAGCTCACTTATCATAGAGGGATTGAATCTGCCTTCGTTTCGGGCAAAGTCTACGGCAAAAGGAAAATCACTATTGGCCCGAAGTCACTTCGCAATTCCGTCTTCACCGTCGGAAGTTACTCCGGCGTTTTCCCGCTCCAGCATCACTACTACATCCTGCGCGATCTTTCCGGCGGAGAAATCGACAAAGGCCGACGCCTAGAAGTAGAAATCAAGTAACCGAGAGCACATCCCTTACTGAATGAAGCAATTGCCTTGGGGTGATGGCTAATTTCTTTAAGACAGGTATTGGCTTTCACTTTTTGGTGAAAATGGTATGCTTGTTTGTTTTCCCCGATACTTCATGGTTGCCACGAACGTACATCCGGTTGCGGACAAATTATTGCCTCGAACCGACAAGGAACGCCTGCTTCGCCAAAGTGGGCGTGTATTCTGGCTGTATGGATTGTCGGGTTCGGGGAAGAGTACGTTGGCCATCGGGTTGGAGCGTAGTCTGCATGAAAACGGTCTGGTTACTGCCGTTCTGGATGGTGACAACTTGAGATCGGGCTTGAACAAGGATCTCGGTTTTTCCGATGTGGACCGTGAGGAAAACCTGCGTCGTGTAGCCGAGGTGGCCAAGCTTTTTGCTGATAGCGGCTTGGTGACCATCGTATCGTTCATTACTCCACGGCAGGAATTTCGCGAGACCGCTCAGGCAATCATCGGCGAGGATGATTTCCAAGAGGTATACGTTAAGGCCTCCTACGCCACTTGCGAGGAGCGTGACGTGAAGGGATTGTACGCCAAGGCTAGGGCAGGGGAGATACCCGATTTCACGGGCAAGGCATCCTCTTTCGAGGCACCGGATTCGCCTTGGTTGACTATCGACACCGAGAAGTCTTCGCCCGAGGAATCCCTCGCACAATTGATGGATGCCGTCTGCCCCTTGGTTCGGCTTTCCGAATAAGCTGATTCTTTAATTCCTTTTCGAGACTTACTGCCAAGATCTTTTTTTCGAGCAAATACGATGAGCACATACAACGTCACGCACCTCAATCAACTCGAGTCCGAGTCTATCTTCGTGCTGCGAGAGACAGCTGCTCAGTTCGAACGCCCATGCCTTCTGTTTTCGGGGGGCAAGGATTCCATCGTGATGGCTCATTTGGCTGCCAAGGCCTTTGCCCCTGCAAGGATTCCCTTTCATTTTCTTCATGTGGACACAGGGCATAATTTTTCCGAGACCATCGAGTTTCGAGATCGTTTCGTGGAGAAACTTGGAGCCCAATTGGTCGTGGGGTTGGTGCAGGATTCGATCGAACGAGGCACGGTACAGGAAGAAACGGGGGCTGACGCCAGCCGAAATGGCCTGCAGTCCGTGACCCTTTTGGAGTCCATCGAGCGTGAAGGCTTTGACGCCTGTCTCGGTGGTGGTCGACGAGACGAGGAGAAGGCTCGGGCCAAGGAACGTTTCTTCTCTCATCGTGATGCGTTTGGGCAGTGGGATCCCAAGAACCAGCGACCCGAGCTTTGGAACCTGTTCAATGGCAAGATGTCTCCCGGTGAAAACTTTCGCGTATTCCCTTTGAGCAATTGGACGGAGATGGATATTTGGCAATATGCGCGTCTTGAGGAAATCGACTTGCCGAGTCTTTACTTCGCTCATGATCGAGAGGTTGTTGACCGAAACGGAAGTCTTCTTGCAGTTTCGGAATTCGTTACTCCTAGAGAAGGTGAAAACCCCGTCAAGGACACGGTTCGCTTTCGCACGATTGGCGATGCCACTTGCACGGGTGCCGTTCGTTCCGAGGCTTCTTCTCTTGATGATGTGATACAAGAGGTGGCTGCCTCGAGAATTACCGAACGCGGTTCACGTGCCGATGATCGCCGTTCCGAAGCAGCGATGGAAGACCGCAAGAAACAAGGATATTTTTAGGACCTTCAAATGACCGAAGATAAGAATTACTTGGAAATGGACCTTTTGCGGTTCACTACTGCGGGAAGCGTAGACGACGGAAAAAGTACCTTGGTCGGGCGACTCTTTCACGATACAAAGTCAATCTTTGAAGACCAGTTTGAGGCCATCGAACGTTCCAGCAAGCAGCATGGTGACGAACATGTTAATCTGGCTTTGTTGACCGATGGATTAAGGGCAGAGCGAGAGCAAGGAATCACCATCGACGTCGCCTATCGTTACTTTGCCACGCCCAAGCGGAAATTCATCATCGCGGATACGCCCGGCCATATCCAGTATACCCGCAACATGGTTACTGGGGCATCCACGGCAAACCTAGCCCTCATCTTGGTCGACGCCCGCAAGGGAGTGATCGAGCAGACCAAGCGGCACGCTTTCATTGCCGACCTTCTCGGAATCAAGCACGTCGCCGTCTGCATAAACAAGATGGATCTAGTGGACTACGAACAGGGGCCATACGAGCAGGTTCTCAAGGACTTCGGCGATTTTGCTTCCCGTCTCGATAATGTCACTGAACTGACCTTTGTTCCGATCAGCGCCTTGAAGGGGGATAACGTCGTGGAGCGATCCGAGAACATGCCATGGTACAAGGGGCCATCCCTCCTTTATCACCTCGAAACCGTATATGTGGGTTCCGATGCCAATCACGTGGATGCTCGCTTCCCTGTCCAGTGGGTTATAAGGCCTCATTCCGACGAACATCACGATTTTCGGGGCTTTGCGGGTCGAGTGGCCGGTGGTGTCTTTAAGCCCGGAGATGAGGTGACCGTGTTGCCCTCCGGGTTTTCGACCCGTATAAAGAAGATCCTTATGGCGGAGAAAGAACTTGAAGAGGCTTACAATCCTCTCTCCGTAACGGTAACCCTTGAGGATGAAATCGACGTCAGTCGTGGTGATATGCTGGTGAAACCCAACAACCAGCCCAAGGTGGATCAGAACTTGGACGCCATGTTGTGTTGGTTCTCCTCCTCCAAGAAGCTCGCGGCCGGATCAAAATATCTCCTGCGGCATACTACCAAGGACGTGCAAGCGATAGTCACCGAGGTTTTGTACAAGGTCGACGTCAACACCTTGCATAAGGTTGAGGATGATCATGAGTTTGGAATGAACGACATCGGTCGTGTGACTTTGCGCGTTTCCCAACCTTTGTTTTTCGATACTTATCGTAGGAACCGTAACACTGGTAGTTTCATTTTGGTGGATCCTTTCACCAACGAGACTTTGGCCGCAGGCATGATGCGTTAATATGTATCTCGCTTCCTTTTTATTTTTGCCGGCAACTATTAGCTTTTAATCAGTGAACTTTCCTGAAGAACTACCGGAAAAGCTACGCCAGTTGGGACTCCGGTTGCTCGATCAGCATTCTGCTCGCACCCTTGTTCCTGCGTTGGGAGAAGCAAGCGGTTTCTGGTTTGGTGGCGGGAATCTGGTTCAAGAGCCTTCCGGCGACTTGTTGCTTTGTGGTCGCTATCGTAATCCCGGAGATGCCCGTAAGGGAACGGATGCTGGCGAGAGAGGCCTTGAGTTTTCAATCTTTAGGGCAAGGAATATTGAAGGACCATTCGAGAAAATTCACTCCTTCACAAAAGAGGACCTCTCGACTAAGGAAGTTTCCGTGGTCTCAATCGAGGGCGGAAGTCTTTTGCCTTCCGCCGACGGAGAATCCTGGGAATTGTTCGTTTCTACCGAGAAACAAATTCCATATCCCAAGAATCTGATTCACTTCCAGAAACCGGGTACCGGGGTCTGGAGCATCGATTGTCTGACAGGGGATTCTGCGGAACCGACTTCGATAAATACTGAAGGTTCGTCCACTGTACTTTCCACATCTGAGGGAAGTCGTCTGCATATGAAAGATCCTGTAGCCTTTCGAACTACCGATGGTCCTACGCAAATCGTATTTTGTTCGCATCCCTTTTCTTGGTCTAGCTCCAATACGGGACTGGCTTCTCGGGAAGCTTCCGGAGGTTCCTTTCGCCTCGTATCCAAAAGCTTGTTGGAGAGAGGTCCCAGTTGGGATGTCGCCTGTGCTCGCGTTACGGAATGCCTGCCCTTGCCGCAAGTGGGGATTCTAGAGAGCTTGCCTCCTCTATCTTTATACTTCTACGACGGAGCGGAGTGTCTGAGACCCCTTGACCAAAATCCGAAGGCTGCTCGCAGACCTAGGGGGTACTCCTGCGAGGAACTCGGCGGACTGGCTTGGGGGTTTGACGATGAGTTCCCCAAGTTGCGTCGCATATCGGAAGATTTCCCGTTATTCGTCTCACCTCATGCAACGGGTTGCAGTCGTTATGCCTCGGCGAGCTTCCTTGCTGATGGAACCCTAGCAGCAGCATGGCAGCAAGTGGCTGCCGACGGTTCTCAACCTCTTGTAGGGCACTCTCTGGTCGCTGAGGAAGTGACTAGGATTCTGAGGGTCTAAAAAAGATTCTCTCCACTTTTTCTCCATCGACTTTGGCTTTTCAGTTGGACAGAGTTAGCTCGCTCCTTGAAGTGGGATTACTCCCAAGAATAAACTAATCGTATATAATACTTTAAGTCCAAGCCCTCTTTCCCCGGGGCGGGTGTGCTGTTGTAACTGTTAGCGAGACCTGACCGAAGTTTCCATGGCGACTCTTTCCCGAGAGGTACAACCAACGCCGAATCTTGGGTAAGCAGGTAATTGCTGAAATCGGTTATGCTTGGGACCATGGTGACGTCGGTTTCCACCGATAGCAAATCCGAGAACCTTCGAGAATGTTCGAGACCGAAGTCGATGGCGGGATCGTCTAAGTCGTTCCCGCTCCCTTCTTGATAGGCTTCGTAGCGAAAGGCGGCACCTGCCCGGAGAGAGAGAGTCCTGTCGTTCTCGTTCCAAAAGATATACTTTAACCCCGAGGCCACCGTCGCTCGGATGTCGATTTCTTCCAAGCGGTCGGACTCGAGATCCGTCTTTGCATACCAACCCAAATGGTCAGAGAATTGGGAAGCGTATTCGGCCCCTCCTTTAGTCTCGTCCACAATGGTCACATCCTCTTTATGGCTATTGTTGTAGGATAGGTAGAGGTCAACGGCCCGAAATTTGTTGCCATAGGTCGAGTCGGCACGAAGGCCAAGACCGAAGTCTTCCGTATTTCCCGAACTTCCCGTGAGGTCGAAGCCCATTGAATGCTTCCACTTCATACGGTTCGCCTTAGCGAGTTTGTCTTTGCCGATGGTGACGGGGTCTTGTTCAGATTCCCGCCAAATGTGTTGCAGGTTTGCCAGTGCGACTAAAACGGGAGGTACTCCCACGTTTAGTTTTCCTGCGTCCGCCGGGGCGACTATTCCCTCGATGGTCCTGTTGTCTTCCAGCCGTAAATAGGCAGGGTTCTCAGTTTGGATACTCGTTATTTCTAGAAGGGATACCCGAACGCTGCCAGCGTATTTGGTGAGAAGTGTCAGGTTACCGTCTTCCATTCCAACGACTTCTCCCACAAGGCGGGAACCATCGTTGGTAATTACTACGTCTGCGACAAGGGTTACCGACAGGAGGGACGTTATCCCTAATAAACGAAATAAAAGTGTGAGGGAATTCATCCTGGGGGCCATCCCATTTGCCTGCCACCCAAGACATGGACGTGAAGGTGGGGGACGGATTCGCCACCTGCGGGTCCGTTGTTAACCACTATGCGAAACCCTTCGTCCAAACCCTCTTCGCTTGCCACCTTTTTGGCGACTAACAACAAGTGTCCGAGGAGCGATTGGTCTTCTTCCGATGCTTCGCTGGTGCGGGGGATGAGCTTCTTGGGGATTACCAATAGATGGGTCGGCGCCTGCGGATTTACGTCGCGAATCGCTATGCATTCCTCATCTTCGTGGAGCAAGTCCGCAGGTATCTCACCGTCGATGATTTTCTGGAATATGGTCTTGTCGGTCATGTTCGAGAAGATGGTGAATCAATCATTTTGCCGTCCATGTCCGCAAGGAGGAAAGCCAGAAGTATTCGAGCGCGGTTTCCTCCTTGAGGTTGACCTCCAACAGACCGGCGGCTTTTTCCAGGGACTCGACCACTCGAGCAAGTTTGCG
>JABHOU010000131.1 GCA_018695085.1 Opitutia bacterium
AACCCGAAGCGTTCCTCAACACGGAACTGACTATACCATTCGAAAGGAAGTTCGGGAACTTGAAGTAAAACAAGGATAATCGAAACGGCCAAAGCTTCTCGCCAAGGGCCAACTTCACCTGCTCCGCCAAAAACATCGTAGGCCCACGGCAAAAAGAAAGCCACGACCATGACAAACGCGAGGGCACCATACCATTCTTCCCATAATCCCAAGCGACTTTTGGTGAGCGAATACTCGGTGGTCCGCTGCCAAGTCTTCTGGTCACTTATTCCCTCCAGGCATTCGGGGAGAGATCCTCGGATCTTGGAAACGTGGTTGGCATTGAGAAGATTTAGAAACGTCTCCGCAATCGTCCGAAGACCTAGGAACAAAAGAATGACCGATAAGGCGTTAATCATAAGCTGATTGAAAATAACCTCCGATCAGAATTTAGTCGATGGAAAACAGGAGGCGAAAAGCATTGCCCGAAACTACATAGACGATCAGAATATCTCCCCGTAAGAAAGGAAAGAAATAATTTTGTTACATGAATGATACTGGAACAAAAGAACCGACAGCAGACGAACCTAGTTTCGAGGAAACCATGAAACGGCTGGAAAACTTGGTCGAATCGATGGAAAGTGGCAGTGCCCCGCTAGCTGAACTCGTCGACCGTTATGAAGAAGGTTCCAAGTTGCTCAAGGATTGTCGTAAACGTCTTGAACTAGCCGAGCTTAAGATTAAAGAAGTCCGAGAAAAAGACGGTCAAATGGTCACGAACCTAATTGAGCAAGATACTAATGAGTAATTCCTCTGTGCTTTCAACTATCACCGACCCAAAAGATCTTCGAAATCTTTCAGATGAGGAAATTGACACATTAGCCGAAGAAATCCGTGCTCGGATCATTTCCGCCACCTCCGCAAATGGGGGGCATGTAGGCCCGAATCTGGGCGTAGTGGAATTGACGATTGCCCTGCACCTCGCCTTCGATTCCCCCAAAGACAGTTTTGTCTGGGATGTTGCTCACCAAGGTTACGTCCACAAACTGTTAACTGGACGCAATGACGAGAGATTTGACAAAATCCGAAAAACTGACGGACTCAGTGGTTTCCTCACTCGCGAAGAAAGTGAGCACGATTCCTACGGAGCAGGACATGCGGGCACCTGCCTCTCGGCGGCATTGGGCATGGCCGTGGCTCGAGACCTGAATGGCGATGACGAACATGTCGTAGCCATCGCAGGGGATGCGGCTTTCACCTGCGGCATAACCTTGGAGGCTCTCAACAACATTGCCGAATCCACCAAGCGATTTATTCTCGTCCTGAACGACAACGAATGGTCTATCGCCAAAAATGTGGGGGCAATGGCTCGCTATTTCAACGAACTGATTACCAATCCAGTTTATACCCGCCTGCACAAGGACGCGGAATCGTTTCTCAATCAGTTCCCCGGCGGTCGTTCGCTGATCCGTCTGGCATCGAAAGCAAAACGCGACACCAAAGAGCTTCTAGCCCCTTCCAGCATCTTTGAAAAACTCGGGATTCGTTACATCGGCCCAATCGATGGACACGACGTCAAAAGCCTTGTTCACTTTTTCGAATTTGCCAAGGAATCGAATGAACCCGTGGTGCTACACCTCCTCACGAAGAAAGGGAAAGGCTTTCCCGTAGCATTGGAAGAGCCTGAAAAGTGGCATGGATCCGGTCCATTCGATCCCATTAACGGTCTATCCAACCCAACTGCGCCGGGATCTCCTCCGAAATACCAAGATGTGTTTGGCAAATGCCTCGCTCGCCTCGCAACGGCAGACACACGAATCGTAGGCATTACGGCTGCGATGCCCAGCGGAACGGGACTCGACGCCTTGCAACAAGCAATTCCCGATCGCTTCTTCGACGTTGGCATTGCGGAAGAACACGCCGTACTTTTCGCAGCAGGAATGGCGACCAAAGGAATGAAACCGGTTTGTGCCATCTACTCTACTTTCCTACAACGCGCATACGATCCAATTATTCACGACGTCTGTCTTCAAAAACTCCCCGTGCTCTTCTGTATGGATAGAGCCGGCCTATCTCCCAACGATGGGCCAACTCACCACGGTCTCTTTGACATCAGCTACCTGCGGTGCGTACCTAGTGCAGTAATTATGCAACCAAAGGATGAAGACGAGTTGCAAGACATGATGGCAACCGGCCTTGCCCATGACGGACCTTCCTTTGTACGTTATCCGAGAGGTTCCGGTGAAGGTGTCTCATTAAAGGAAATCCCCATTCCCATTCCCGTGGGCAAAGCGGAATTGCTTCGTGAAGGAAAAGACTTTGCTATTTGGGCTCTCGGACCTTTCGTCAAGGAAGCTTTGGATATTGCCGCACGCCTCTCGATAGAAGAAGGATTGGAAGCCTGCGTAGTAAATGCCAGATTCGCAAAACCATTGGACGAAAAACTGTTAATCAAACACGCTAAAACTTGCGAATGCCTAGTCACTCTGGAAGACCATGTCCTTTCAGGTGGATTCGGTTCGGCGGTACTGGAATTCCTAGAGAGCAAGGAATTGCACATTCCTGTGACTCGCATCGGCTGGCCCGATAAATTCGTGGATCACGCCGACTCCGTTTCCGACCTAAGAGAAGCCAACGGCTTGGGGAAAGAAGAGGTGTATAGAAAAATCCTATCTCGGTTCAAAATTGGCGGGCAAACAGAACCCGCCTTAGCCATATATGATTAAGAATGGCTCCTTTTAAGACTACCCAGAAAGAGCGCTTCACACTATCAGTCATACTTTTAGTCTCTACCCTTTTTGCATTTGCCATACATGTCTTGATCAAGTGAGAAAAAACTAAGGTAACGATTTTGGCGTAGGTTCGCTAGTTCGTGATTCTGGTTTTAATTACTCCTCGGCGAGAGAAGTCCAGCTTCCATTTAAACCCGATTAGTTCCCCTCAAGCAGAAGAGGCATCCACTCTTCGGGAGAGTATCGATACAGTTGAGCGTTCTTGGGAGAACCATAAGACCTGAGATAGAACCATGCAACTTCGTCGAAGCTATAGACATGACCTTCTCCTGTATCGGAGTTCCAATGCTGGGAACTCGTCCATAACCATCCCCGACCTTCAATCCAGAACCAGACCGAATCTGGTTGGGTACCCTCGGCAAAAACCCAACCCAAATGCTCGTGGTAAATCCAAGAGGAAACCGAAAGGCTGAAAGTACCGAACCAATTCCTTCGCCACTGACCTGCCCCTAGGTTTTCAGATATTCCCCACCAGGATGAGTCTATTTCAATGGAAAAGGACAGGCGAGTTTCGTGCTTACCGTCAGTAACGATAATTTCAATTTCTTCAACAGTACCGGAGGCATTCGTGGGAACGCCGCTTACAGTTGCGGTTCCATTCCCATGACGCTCTAATTTCAACCAACTTGGAAGATTGTTGGCGTAAAGAAGCACGACATCCCCCTCGGGATCAAAGACATTTAGGTCAAAACTATATTCTTCAAGAGGTACCGCTCTAGTGGAAGGCGAGGCGATTATAACGGGACTGCCATTACTTGAACCCACTACAAGTGAAAAAGTTTGCAAAATCGTTCTGGAGGAGTTGTCGGATGCAACAAGCGTAATGGAGTAAGTACCATTAGCATCGAAAGGAACAACACCCGAAATACTGCCATTGCCATCCCCGTGGTCTTGTAGAGACAACCATGGTGGCAATTGCATTGCAGAGACAGTAGGTACGCCAGTCCCCCAAGGACCACTTTCAAAATCATAGCGATACAAAGCGCCCCCAGTGACGAACCTGAGTGGATAGGAACGAAATCTAGTGTCGTCGACTAATGGATATCCCAGGTCCGCAATGAGCAAGGAACGTCTGGAGGTATCAATACTTGCAGTACGGTTGTCAAAAGTGGCGTCCGGCGAGACGTATCCAGCTAGGCAAATCCTATCAAACAGGCTATCGACGGCAACGGCTCGAGCAGCATCCGCCCCCACCCCACCACCTGTCTTGACCCACATAACGGAACTATTGGTATCACTAAGCTTGGCAATGAATGCATCGCTGTCTCCTCGAGAGGAAAAGGTATTCGATCCAAATTCCACGGATCCACGAAAGGAACCGGCGACGATTGGTTTACCCGAAACGTCAAGGGCTAGGTCTACAACTTCATCCGACCATACTCCACCGAGGGAAGTCACTGAAGAAAAGGCCCCATGAGGACTAATCCATGCAAGAAAGGCATCACTACCGCCACGAGAAACTATTGCATGTCCTCCGAAAGTAGACGAGTTTCGGAAATTGCCGCCAAAAAGATACGATCCCGTAGAAGAGCGAACAACGGCACGACCTTCATCTTCACCTGTGCCTCCTGCTCGAACGGCGAAAAGACATGAACCCGAAGCATTATAATGGGCGAGAAAGGCATCACCGAAACCTAAACTAGTAACCGAGTGGTCTCCAAAAGTGGCCACACTTTCAAAACGTCCGGCAACGGCGACACCGTTATTTCCGTCTTCGGTTAGATCCATGGCTCTGTCACTATTTTGTCCTCCCATTTTTTTAACCCATTCGAGAGTACCGTTCGACCCATTGATCTTGGCTACGAAACCATCCTCGCCACCATTCGAATTCAAAAAAGAATTTCCGAATATCGCAAAATCGGAAAAATGGCCTGCAAGGTATACGGAACCGTTCGGGGCAGCGTGAACAGCCTTCCCGTAATCTTCGGAACTGCCACCAAAGCTCTTGGCCCAAGTGACTTGACCATCAGCTTCGATTCGTAAGAAATAGACGTCGTATCCACCGCTACTGGTAAGGACATGTGATCCAAAAGTAGCGGTTCCCCTAAAATATCCTGCAACGTAAGCAACACCATTAA
>JABHOU010000403.1 GCA_018695085.1 Opitutia bacterium
GCGTTGTAACAACAGATCATGGCCCAGCGAGAATTTTCCGAATTATTGGCTGCGGAACAATGCAGCAAGTTCGGATGAAAGAACAAGGTGTCGCCGGGATCCAGCACGACGTGCACGAGCTCTAGGCGCTTTTTCGCTTCCTCGACTCGTTCCAGGTCGGCACCCGCTTGATCCCCTGACAAAATATGATTCACTCTGCCCATCTTGTGTGATTTTTTTAGAACCTGTAGACATCCGTTTTCCTCGTTTGCCGCATCCACGGCGATCATGACGCTGCACAAATCGGGAAACAGAACTCCATTCTGGTACCAATAGCCGTAGTCTTGATGCCAGGCCCAAGCTCCGCCTACCTTGGCATCCTTCAATATCATTTTGGAATGATAGTGGTATGCCTCGTCGCCCAGCAGTTGCTCGACGGAATCGACCACCCGTTTGCAGCGCGCGAACATGCCATAGATGCCCTCTCCGGGATGGTTCCACAAAGCGAGTCGCACTTCATTGCCCTTTCCGTCGTCCATGGAGGAGGAAGCCTTGTCCATGGCGTTGTCGTGATCAGCTGTGGCGCGTAGCAATTGCGTCTCTTCTGTGGAAAAAAGTCCTCGGACGATTACGTAACCGTCTTCTTCGTAGGATGAGATTTGCTCTGGTGAGAGTAGTGACATGGAAGGGGAGTGATTAGGATTTATTGTTTGTTCGATGCATGCGTCAAAGGCTAATTTTCGGATTGTTCGATAAATTTCTTCATCACCAAGCTAGGTTTGGAATCGGAGGGGTCAAATGGATTTTGTATGTTGCTCCTCTGTCCTTAAACCTTAGAAGACTTGGTCTATGAGATTTGTGAATCTTAAATTAATCATCGCATCGCTTGGTCTTGCTTGTTCCCATGTTGGAGAAGCTCGGACGAGAGCCGACCTCGTGCCCGATGACACCCTGTTGATCGATCTCGTGACCGGAAGGGTAGTCATTGAAATGAATGCCAGTGTCGCCCCGGGACATGTTGCCCGCATTAGAGAACTTGCCCGTTCGGGCGTTTATGACGGGGTTGCTTTTCATCGAGTGATCGATGGTTTTATGGCTCAGACGGGAGATGTGAAATACGGAAACTTGAAAAGTAACTACAACCCATCCTTCGTTGGCTCGGGAAACTCCGACTTAGCCGATCTGTCTGCCGAGTTCAATGAGCTCAAGCATTTGCGAGGAACGGCATCGATGGCGAGGGCTCAAGATCCCAACAGCGCAAACTCGCAGTTCTTCATTTGCTTTGCCGATGCAACTTTTCTGGATAGTCAGTACACCGTTTGGGGGCAAGTGGTGGAGGGTATGGAGCATGTGGATAAAATTCAACGAGGAGTAGCCGGCAGCGGTGCCGTAGCGAATCCGGATTCGATGGTCAAGGTAACGGTCGCCTCGGACACTGTCTTGAGGATCGATGACAATGCTTCAGCTGGCGGAGACGGTACTTCTTGGGCCAAGGCATTTTCCACTTTGCCCGACGCCTTGGACGCTGCGGACAACGGATTTGAGCTTTGGGTTGCCGAAGGTGAGTACCATTTGACTGGTTCTCTTGAGTCTCGCTTGAAGAACGAAGTGAATTTTTTCGGAGGTTTCAAGGGCACTGAGCTTACACGAACTCCCTTGGGCGAGGCTAACGCCACCCAGTTGGTGGATTCCCCGCCCAGCGCTGCGGCGGACAACAATGCTACGCCTCACACTTACGGATGGTATTTTCAGCCTGACTGGGGCTGGATTTGGACAGCTGAAAAGACCTTTCCCTATGTTTACATGGCTGGAAGCAATGGGAAGATTGCCGGCTGGTTGATGTTTCGCCAAGGTTCGGCTGCCCCCGTTTACTTTTACAGCTTTGCCGAGAAAAAATGGGTGACTCTTGGTGAGTAAATAGCCGAGCTTTATCTAACTAGTTGCAAGTGCCATGCGTACGGACGATTGAACGAGAATTATATATGTTCATGCTTGGGAATCCTACGAATATCCAAGGTATGCAGGTTGACATTCAGGATTTTCGCGCCCATCTCTTTGGATAATTATCAGCTATATTTTCGCCACCATTCTCAACTTCCAAACATACGAATTATGAATCCAAACCCATTCAAGCCCTTTATGGGATTTTTAACTTTCGCGTTGCTTCTAACATCTCTCGCTGGAGCTACCAAGGTTCTTTACTTTACGCATGAACCGG
The DNA here is from genome assembly GCA_018695085.1 of Opitutia bacterium. Lineage (GTDB taxonomy): Bacteria > Verrucomicrobiota > Verrucomicrobiia > Opitutales > Seribacteraceae. The sequence continues at coordinate 2,198 of JABHOU010000403.1, forward strand.
GCAGGTGGCACAAGTATACCGCCCAAAAGAAGATCTTCAGCCAAATCGCCGAAAAGGCTAGTTGGGAGTTGACCATCATGACGGGCGAGCACGAACCGCAGATTGCCAAACTGCGCACCCCTGACTTCGGCAAGGGATACGACGCCATCGTCTACAACTTTTGTTTCGCCAAGAGCCGGGATATCGAAGCTCAGGCCAATTTAATTGCCCAGACAAGAGAGCATGGTGTCCCTGCCATGCTCATCCACTGCGCCATGCACAGCTGGTGGCCCACTTATAGGGACGGGAAGACGGGAGCAATCGGTCCCGATTACAAAGGGAATGCAAAGGCCGATCCCGCTCTTGTCGTCGAATGGAAAAAAAAGCATGGTGACAAGCCGTTTCCTGCCTGGGGCGACTTTACGGGGGTGGCCAGCGGACGTCACGGTCCCCACCAGCCCATCAAGATGATCAAAGTGGGCAACCATGCTGCGACCAAGAGTTTCCCCAAGGAGTTCACCACTGGTAAAACTGAGCTCTATAACAACATTTACAAGTTGGATGCAGTGGTTCCTCTCATCGAGGGAGTTCAAGGCAAAGCCAAGGCCACCGTCATGTGGCTCTGTCCTCAAGGGAAGTCTCAGGTCATGGGGCTTACCGTGGGCCATGGTATGGGCGATTGGGCCACTGACGAGTATCGCGGTCTGATTACCGATGGCGTAAACTATCTTGCCAAGCATCCGAAGCCATAGTCGTGTGCATTCGGGCAAGCGTTCGGCTGTCGTCAGTTTCTATTTTAGCTTATTCTAAACTCCTACATTTATTCTTATGAAAGATATTGAAATTCAAAAAACGAATCGCCGTTCCTTCATCAAGGCTTCAGGTACGGCAGTAGCCGCCGGCGGACTTGCCTTTCCTAGCGTGACTTTCGGCAAACCGGATAGCCGTAAGCTGAAGATCGGTTTCATTGGTTGTGGCGGGCGTGGCACAGGAGCAGCAACGCAGGCGTTGACTGCCGATAGTAACGTCGAGCTTTGGGCGATGGGCGACGTGTCGCAAGATCGATTGGCCCGCAGCTTGAAATCAGTCAAGGGGAGTCATGGGAACAAGGTAAACGTAGAGGAAAAACGTCAGTTTGTGGGGTTAGATTCATATCGTAAGGTTTTGGACAGCGGCATTGACCTGGCGATCCTTACCACGCCTCCCGGTTTTCGCCCACAGCATTTCAAGGCGGCGGTGGATGCGGGAATGCATGTATTTCTGGAAAAGCCTATGGCTACCGATGCGCCTGGTTTGCGTTCGGTCATGGAATCCGCCGAGCTCGCCAAGAAAAAAGGTCTTTCGGTGGTGGCTGGCTTTTGCTGGCGTTATCATGAAGCTCGACGGGAATTCTACAAACGCATTCATGAAGGAGAGATCGGCGACTTGCTGTCCGTCTATGCCACCTACTACACTGGTCCCGTTAAGCCGATGCCTGCCGACTCTTCTCGTAAGGAAGAATGGAGCGATATCGAGTGGCAGGTGCGCAACTGGTATAACTTCGCTTGGTGCGGTGGCGATGGATTAATCGAGCAGGCTGTGCACAGCGTTGACAAGGTTGGTTGGGCGATGAAGGACAAACCGCCTGTAAGTTGCGTAGCCGTGGGCGGTAGACAAATACCCAACAATTCAGGAAATATCTTCGATCATTTTGAGATCAATTACCTTTACGACGAAGGGGTTCGAGGTTATCTGGGTTGTCGCCAGCAAAGAGGATGTCACAATGAGAATAACGACTATCTAATAGGTTCCGAGGGCAGAGCGGAGATCGCAGGTGGTCGTTGCGTAATTCATAATAAGAAGGGTCGCTGGGACTATCGTGGACCTCAGCCGAACATGTATCAGGTTGAGCACGACGAGATGTATCTGGCGATTCGAAGAGGTGAGCCGATCAACGATGGTAAGCGTATGTGCACCAGCACGATGATGGCTCTGATGGGACGCATGGCGGCCTATACTGGTCGTCAAGTTTCGTGGGATATGGCAATGAACTCCAAGGAGGATCGTTTCCCAAAGGATTTAAACTGGAATACTGGTAAGCACGAGGTTCCGCCTTTGGCTACTCCTGGAATCAGTCAAACTATCGCCCCTCATCAGTGGGGCTGAGCCAATACAGTTAGGAGCTTCTGAGCTGTTTTTCAGGATGCGAAATGGGTTGCTGTTGAGTGACCTGAATTAGATTGGATTGAAATTTATTGCTGAGGCCGATCGCCTCTTTACCCGCTTGCCAATCGTGGATTTAAGAGTTATACACGGACGGCATGTCAGATAGCCCCATCACCTCGGATCGTATCCGAAATATTGCCATCATCGCACACGTCGATCATGGCAAGACCACTCTCGTCGACCAAATGCTGAAGCATTCCGGAGCCTTCCGGGAAAATCAGGTATTGGAGGATCGAGCCATGGATTCCATGGATCAGGAGCGTGAGCGCGGTATCACGATCAAGGCGAAGAACACGTCGGTGAGGTGGCAGGACAACCTCATCAATATCGTAGATACTCCCGGCCATGCCGATTTCGGGGGAGAGGTGGAGCGAGTCATGAAGATGGTGGATGGCGTCATGCTAGTTGTCGATGCCTATGAAGGTCCGCAGGCCCAAACTCGCTTCGTATTGAAGAAAGCCTTGGCAGCCGGCCTTACCCCTATCGTTTTCGTGAACAAGATCGATCGACCCAACGCTCAACCGATTGAGGTACAGGATCAAGTTCTCGAGCTCTTTCTGGATCTTGATGCCAACGATGAACAATTCAACGCGCCTTTTCTCTACGGTAGCGCC
>JABHOU010000258.1 GCA_018695085.1 Opitutia bacterium
CCCCTTTCTCACTTGGCCGAACGACAGGCCGGTACTGGCAATCGGACTGGAGGACGAAGACATTGCGATCGACGTGTTGACCCGAAACAATCTTCGCGTTCTTTCGCAAGAAGACTTGGCCCGATAGAGTCAATGGTGATTGGCTCTCCCCTACCCGATCGGGAGATTCATGAGCTTGCCAATCAATCGTAGAGGAAAAACTTACGAGAGGAAGTCCGGAAGAGTTGAGAGGACCGGTTCCATTCACGAAGAAACTTGTCGGGATCGGAGGCTACTCCCATGGTAGAAAGTTCACTCCACCAAGCCGATGACCCCACATGCTTGTTGAAAAGATTAGATTGAGCTTCGGTAGCTTGTGAAAATGGCTGGGGACTTTCCCATTTGGCAGACAGCTTCATCATGTGAAAGGCAAGAGCCGTGGGGCGCCATTTTTTCCAATCACTGACAACGAGATAAACTCCGGAAACCGATTTCCCTTTGGAATTCACAACGGTCTTTAGTTGATACTTCAGACCTGGCAAACCCAAGGCTTCGAGCTCTCTCTTTATTTCAGCCGGGGAACGCCCTTCGAAAGTGAGAAACCTAAAGGGATGCGGCGTACCAATACCATGGCGAAATTTTCCGAGCTGAGCACCTAGACCGGTCATTGGGTAACCGGCCACGGAATCAAGGGTTGGAATATTAGGAGAAGTGGGCACCCATTTGAGACCTGTTTGAGGCCACGTCATGGAGCGTTTCCACCCGATCATCGGCACTACGGTAAGTTTACCTTTCCGTCTTGCTTCTGCCTCTATCTTAAGGACCCCAGGAGTTTTTTTGGAAAAAAGAGCTAGCTCCCCAATAGTAAGACCGTGAACAAAAGGCACTTGAAAGGCTCCGACATAGCTCATCCATCTTTCATCCATGGGCGGGCCATCCACCAACATACCACCAAGAGGGTTCGGTCTGTCCAACACGATGACTTCCACCTCATTCTCAAAGCATGCCTCCATCGCGTATCTCATACAGCTGACATAAGTGTAGCAACGAACCCCGACGTCTTGGAGATCAACCACCAAAGCATCGATCTTTTGCAACATCCTAGAGGAAGGTTTGCGAAATTTGCCGTACAAGGAGAAAACAGGAAGACCCGTGCGCGAGTCAACCTTGTCATCCACGGGAACGGCCGCCTTTTCGTCTCCGTAGATGCCATGCTCCGGACCGAACAAGGCGACCAGATTCACATTCGATTGCCGACGCAACACTTCGACCGTGCTTTGCCCAACGGCATTCTTTCCCGCAGGATGCGTGAGTAATCCAACTCTTTTTCCTTGAAGCACTCTGAACTTAGTTCGTTCGAGATGGTCGATACCAAGACCGACCTTCGAAGCACCATTCACCGTTGTCGTAAAGACGGCAAAAAGTACCGACAAACATAAGTTAAACCACACCTTGTTTCTGACTTCTGCGCTCTTATTCATTATTTTCCATGCTCCGTTCGTATCCAGATTCAGTTATCAGCACCCAAAGAGGCGTAGGGTCCCTTTGACCATTTGGCGAGCCATTTGTAGGCGACCGACACCACAAGGCCAATGAAAGAGCCCAAAGCGAGACCGCCGAGCATCATCGGGGGAAATGTGTCGAGCAACGCCCCAAGATCCCGCAGTTCGAAATGAGCCCAGTCATAATCGGGCTGCAGCAGAGGATTTGGTTCGGGAGCGATGCTGAACAATTCCATCATGGCCAGACCGATTTGATAGTCAGCGAAATAAATGGGACCCATGGTAAAAGGATTAGAGACCCACTGCAGGGCCACAATGACCGGAAGATTCGCCCGAAACCAGAGGGCGAGGAAAAAGACAATTAGCATCTGAATCCCAACCAAAGGCATAAAGGCGACGATCAGTCCGAGGAACAAGGCAGTGACCATTTCTCGAGAACGGAAAGACCACAAGAACACGCGACGGCGGGCCATACCGGAAAACCACTTGAGCACGGGATAGCGATGAATGTTAGAGCGACGCGGCAGAGGTCGCATCCATTTCTTGAGACGGCGGATGCGACGACGTCGATCCTCTAGCTTCATAGTTTCGTCTTCTGTCACTGTTTCGTCCACTCTTTCTCTTCGACCAAATTTTGCAAGGTTTGCTCGAAAAATTCTTCGAATCGGCTCAAGTTTTCTTCCAAGGAAAGCTCAGATCGTCCGATCGGATGAAAAAAAACACTTGGAAAAGCTTTCCTGACTTCTCGCCTTGCCTCTTCGGAAACAGAGCCTGCTAAAACAAAAACCGGCCTACCTGCTCGATGCGCCAGCTCCAAAACTTTTCCCGGACCCTTGCCACGGAGGGAAGTCGAGTCGAAGCGACCCTCACCAGTCAGGACAACCTCGGCTTCATTAATTTCCTCTTCCAGTTTTAACCAAGCCGCGACAAGAGAAAAACCCTGCACGAAACATCCACCGCAAGCCACTCCAAGCCCGAAACCGATACCACCGGCAGCCCCGGTTCCGGGGACGACCAGCATGTCCTTGTGCACCTCGAACTTATCCGACAGCATAAACGCCATTCTCCTCATTTCGGAATCCATTCGCAAGACATCCTCGGCAAGCAGCCCTTTTTGAGGACCATAAGAGGCGGTAGCGCCTGAAGAACCGAGAAGAGGATTGTCTACGTCGCAAGCGATTCTCAAAAGAGGCAACTCCGGCAATTCCCCGGAAAGGCGAGCCACCCTTGGCCATTCGGAAGGACAGGCATTCTCGATTTCAGCATCTTCAGAATCAAAAAAACGCAAGCCCAGAGCTCGCAATGCTCCAATACCCAAATCGTTTGTGGCGCTACCACCGATGCCAAGCAATATGGCGGCAGCACCTTCCTTGGCAGCATGTAGAATAAGTTCCCCCACGCCAAAGGTAGAAGCCGACCAAAGATCACGCATCGACATCTCCACTTGCTCCAATCCTGCCGCAGAAGCCATTTCCAGAACTGCAACTTCTCCCACAGAGGGAAGACTCGCCAGCTCTCGCACTTCAGGAGATAAAAGGCCTAGATCTACATAGCCAATACGAGCCTCTACTGGCTTTCCAAGTGGCCCTGCAACGATATGGCTACTGAATCGCCCACCTGCCGCTCCAGTTAGAATGTCGCAGAATCCTTCCCCACCATCGGTTAGCGGGCTCTCGGATACTCGTACGTTTGGCAAGCTGAACTCGAGCTTTTCACGAGCGACACGACAGACATCGCCCGCACTCAAGGCATCCTTGAACTTATCGAAGGCGGCGAGGAAGCGCATGCCCGGAGAGCTAACGAATTTCCTTGTCCGTCAATTCGTCGATCACCTTGAAATTCTCGACGTGAAAGGATTCCGAAGCCTCGAACGTCAAGGTGATGTCGTAATTTCGCTCCATGAGACCAATCAAGGAAGCATCCGGACCGCGTAAACGGCGAAGAGAACTGGGATGCATATACACCTTGAATTTGATATCTCGACGGGTGAGATCGACCTTTACCTGACGAACAGCGCTTATGATCCGACGCTGTATTTCAATACTCACCGAACGGGACGACTTTACGATTCCTCGCCCGCTGCAATAGTGACAGTCGTCGTAAATCCCACTGGTATTGCTCTCCTCATGTCGCTGGCGAGTGATCTGCATGATCCCAAGTTGCGAAATGGGCAGGATATTGTGCTTTGCCTTGTCCTCCGACATAGCGGCTTTCATTCGTTGGTGGACCTTGCGTTGGTCCCCTTTGTTTTTCATATCGATGAAATCGATTATGACAAGGCCTCCGAGGTTGCGCAGTCGTAATTGGCGAGCCACTTCAACGCCCGCCTCGATGTTGGCTTGAAGAATAAAGTTTTTGCCATCCTTTCGATCGACCTTGTGGCTACCTGTGTTCACATCGATTGAAACTAATGCTTCGGTCTCCTCAATCACGATTTCCCCTCCCGAAGGCAGCGGCACTTTACGCATAAAGGTCTGCTCAATCTGGCGTTCGACGCTAAAGCGTTCGAAAATTGGGATTTCCTCGTCAAAATGATTGATTTTAGACTTCGACTTGGGAGAAATCTTCTGTACGGACTCAATGAGTCGGTCATAGTCTTCCTTCTTGTCGACTTGGACCCGATCGACGTCTTCGGTCAGAAAATCGCGAGCGGTCAACCCAATGAGATCGGGTTCCTGATACAGACAAGCGGGCCCTCTAACCGTCTTCATTTTAGCTTCAATCTCATCCCACTGCTGCAACAGAAGTTGCAAATCGCGGTCAAAGAACTTCTCGGGCTTGCTTTCCCCAACAGTCCTAATGATAACGCCCATTCCCTCGCGAAGGGAAAGATTGGTGATTATTCGCTTCAGACGATTTCTCTCGGTTCTGTCGTCGATCTTGCGAGAGATGCCACACTGGCCTCCATAGGGCATGAGTACGAGAAATCGGCCCGCAAGAGCCAAGTTCGTAGTGGTGCGGGGACCCTTGGAGCCTATTTGACCCTTGGTGATCTGCACAACGATTTCAGAACC
>JABHOU010000534.1 GCA_018695085.1 Opitutia bacterium
CACGATGGTGTTGTCCAGTTGGCCCGCTTTCTCCAATGACTTCAAGGCCCGGGCAACCATCTTGTCGAAATGCTCGATCTCGACGTAGTAGTCGAGAATATCACTGCGGACCACAGGGTGATCGGGGAAAATCTTTGGAACGATCACCTTTGCAGGATCCTTGCCCGTTCGCTTGCCCGCCCCAAGTTCGTATGCGCGGTGCGGTTCACTCGTACCCAGCCAGAAGCAAAACGGCTGATCCTTCTTCACTTCTCCGAGAAAATCATCGAAGTTGGCCGCGTAATCGGTATTTCTCATCGCCCGGAAAGGAGGTTTCAAGCGACGTTTCTGGAATTCCTTGCCCGCCGGATTGGAATCGCGCCCGCCCGCCGCCAAGCGCCCTGGACTCCATCCTTTACCCGTAAAACCGATCGAATATCCGGCTTCGGCCAGTACCTCGGTGTAAGTAATGAATTTCTTGGGCAAGGTACTATGAATGTTCCCCGCTTCCTCCAGGCGCCAAATGTGTTGTCCGGTGAGGATGGCGCTACGGGACGGTCCGCAAGTCGGGGCATCGCAAAAGGCATGAGTGAAACGGATCCCCTCTCTCGCTACCCGGTCGAAAGCAGGAGTCTTGATCACCGCGTCCCCGTTGGCTCCCGTATGGGCATAGGATTGGTCGTCCGAGATGCAAAACAGGATATTCGGCTGCTTGGCCCATACCAAAAGACTTAGGAAGGTTAAGCAAAACGCTTGGATGAGAATTTTTTTCATTAGGTACTCTTGGTTTCAAACCCTAGTCGAGGTTGGATTCGATCTCGACTTTGTTGGGAGCAGGCGAATCCAATCCATTCTTGGGAATGTCCAAGCCGGCAGTCCAGAGAATGGCGTTGAGCATGATCTTTCGGTAACCGTCATCCTGCCAACTGACGTGGTTGTGCCCTCCCGTGAAACCAAATCCACGCCCTCCGTCTTTCCTCTCGTAGGCCCAGGCTACGTGCTGGGTCTCCCCGTTGGCAACCGCCTTGCGTACCGCAGGGTTGCCGCTGCGGGCTCCATCTTTGCGACGCAAAGTCTCCGGCGGAGGAAGGTCGGTGAGGATCGGGGTGAAACCGGTTCGGTCCTCCACAAAACGCATGTGGTAGTACCACTCGTCGTCTACGCTGAAGGGCTTGACCCCGTTCCATATCGGATGCGATTGGGGCTTGAAGTTGGGTTTCCAATGCGGATTAACCGACCAGTTGAGATCGCAAAATCCACCCATCCATTCGAGAAATCGTTCACCCGGCGGGCCCTTTACCGCCTCGGTCGCCCAGTGAATCATGATGACCCCCGTTCCCTTTTTCATGAGGGCATCGAATTCCTTGAGTTTTGGATTGAGAACGTGCCCGCCGTGCCCTGTGCAGAAGATCACGATTGTAGATGCGTCCTTGAGAACCGAATCGTCCTTTGGATAACCGACGTCTTCCAAAACAACGGCCTCCACAGGCAAGTCGGACTCATTCAAGCGCTTGGCCAGGATCATGTTGCCGGCCCGGTGCTCGTGCTTCATCCGCCCATGACTGGGCTTGCCCGAGATAAAGACTACCTTTGCCTTGCCTTTATCGCTTGTCTTTTTTTTTACGGAGAGAGGAACGATGCTCACCTTGACCTCGTTCCAGTAGGCCCATTCGTTCATCCAACCGGTCGGATTGTTCTCGAGTTCCAACTTGATTTCCTTTCCTCCATAGGGAGAAAGATCCACCTCATGGGTAAGCCACTCGTCGGTGGTTGTCTTGGAGGAAACTTCCGTCTTGGAAATGATCTTGCCATCCACCTTAACCCGTAGCTCCCAGTCTCCGTGGGGATGATGACTGACGGTTGCATGGAGAAGGGTCTTCTTTCCCTTGTGAACTTGAAGCTTGCGACTAAGCACCGAAGGCACGCCGCGCTTGATCGGGTGGGTCCGGGTAGCGGTTTTGTTTCGAAAGGTTCCAAAGCGGACTACGCCCCCCTCGCCAGATCCTTCGACTGTAAAGTTCGGAGCAGCCTTTTGGATGAATTGCTGCCAGTCGGCCTTGGAAACTTTCCGCTTCTGCGGTGAACGGACAGGAGTCTTCCCGGCTAACATTCTTTTCGGGACGAATTCCTGTAACCTAGGAAGTTTGGCCGAGGCGGCAAAGGCAAGAGCTTTGGCAGAATTGTCCGGCACCATGGGTTCAAGAGCAAGCCAGACCATACGGGGGATGTTATTGTCATCCTTATCCTCTTCATGCGAAGCGAGGCCCTCGAGAATGGACCAGCGCTTATCGTGAGGGAAACGCTGGAGGGCGGAAGCGAGATAAAGTCGAACGACTGGAGATGAATCGGACTTGGCCATCTTGGAAAACTTGGCAAGCAGGGCGTCGGAGGGCTTCTTATCCTCACTCAGAAATTGAATGGTCCAAGAACGGACGTATTGTTCGGAATCATCGAGCAAGGCCATCAGTTTGTCATCCTTGCCCTTGAATCCATCCGTCACTTGAAGAGCCCACAATGCCCGCAGACGCTTGCCCACGGTCTTGGCATCCTTCAGCATTGTTTCCAATTTCCCGTGCACCTTGGCCGAATTCAATTTTCCTGAAGCAGCCCGATACTGAAGAACAGTCCGCGCCTGACGGACGTACCAATCGTTCGAATGGTCCTGCATGTCGGCCAGTTCCTCATCACTCAATTTGTTCAGATCGAAACTCTTGATCGGCTTCACACCCTTGGGCATGATCCGGTAAACCCGCGCCGAGTTGGCGAACTTGACCACGTTCCCGCAAATGTTCTGGTCATGCCAGTCGAGGATGTAGACCCCGCCGTCCGGCCCCGTCTCCACGCTAAATCCAACCCAAGCCAAATCATTGGTGGGCATAAAATCATCACCATGCTTACCAATGAAACTCGACCCCTTCGGCACCATGTAGTCGATCAGCACTGCATGCTCGTGAATGTTGCACATGAAAAGCTGGTCACGATATTTTGCGGGAAAGACATCGGCCAAATAAAAGCGGGCCCCTCCATGCGCGGACTTGTGAGTATGATCCCTGATCGTCTTAATGTTGTCATAGACGTAGGGGTTGACGTTCTGCCTACTCTGCTTGTGGTAGACTCCCCCCTGAACGATATGAAAAAGGTGAGGAATTACACAACAAGTGGCAAAACCCTGCCCCATGTCATTGAAGTCAAACCCCCAGGGATTGGACAAACCCTCGGCAAAAATTTCGAATTCCTTGGACTGTGGATGGAATCGCCAGATCCCACCGTCGATAAACTTGCGGTCTTCCTTGTCCGCGCCCGGTTTGCCGACTTCGGAACGGGTAAAAACCCCATGGCAACCGTAAAGCCAGCCGTCAGGCCCCCAGATAAAGCTATTGAGAGTCTCGTGCCGATCATGGATTCCCCAACCATCAAGCAAAACCTCGTGTGGTCCGTCGGGCTTGTCGTCCCCATTCGCATCGGGAATGAAGATCAATTCGGGTGGCATCCCCACGTAAACCCCGCCCATTCCGACGGCAATGCCGGAGCTGAAAGTAAGATTTTCAGTAAAAGTCTTTTTCTTATCGAACACACCGTCCCCGTCGACGTCCTCGAAGATTTGGATGCGGTTCTTCTTGTCCGTGGAATGAGCTCGTCTCGTCTGGTAGTTGTAATTTTCCAAGGTCCAAAGCCGACCACGGAAGTCAAAACAAAAGGCGATGGCCTCTCCGATGTCAGGCTCGGCCACGAAGGCCTTGACCTCAAACCCGTCGGGAATGGTCATCTTGGCAATGGCCTCGTCCGGTTTGAGAAAAGGTGCGTTGCTGGTGGGCGTGGCGGCGTTCAGGACCGAAGCCACCAAAGCAAGAATGGTAAGTTGAATTTTCATAGTTAGGGAAGCGGTACTTGTTTTTCGGTTCTTAAATATTTGATCAGATCGAGGATCTCCGG
>JABHOU010000607.1 GCA_018695085.1 Opitutia bacterium
CACAAACTTCTTCGCAAAGAAAGCGTGTATATTGCTTATCCATTGTAGTACCTCCGCAAAAAACACCTTTTATGCCTGCCTTTACCAAATCTTTACGCTCTGCCATCGCCTCCAACAACTTTGGCGTAGTGAACAAAGCGCTCACGCTACGATGCTTGAGTATAGTCAGGGCCTGATCAATCGCGTGGTCCATATAGGCTCTCGCTTGATCGAATTGCTTGGAGGCAATTAGTCGTTTGACCCACCGCGGGTCCAAGTCCACGAAATAGCACGAGCATCCGCGCTCATTTGCCAAATGCTCGATTGCAAGTCGAAGACGGCGAGGGCCGGTGGGACCGACCATCATCCAGTAATGATCTCTGGGAAAATGTTCGTCGGACAAAGTCTCGGAAAAGGCAGTGTAATCAATTTTATAATCGTCCCAACCAATTCGTTGCTTGGGCATTCCGGTTGTGCCACCCGTTTCAAAAATGTTGAATGGTCTTCCCGCATAAGCCTTTGGCGCCCAAACGTCGTTGGGAAGATCACGGAGCCATTCATCCTGAAAATTCGGAAATTTATTAATTACGTCAGAAAATGAAGAGATATCCTCAAGCGGATTCCAATCTTGCTTATCCGCCCATTCCAACCAAAACCGAGATCCGGTATCTGAAGAGAAATGCCACTTTACCATTTCGACTGCATGCACGTCCAATGCGTCCGCAGCCAATTTAACGTTGTCTTCCAAGCTCATAAAAAAACAATTAAAGGATTGTCCGACGTTACCCAACTAGGTCGCGTCGGGAAAAAACTTGCCAAGGGTCTCTTTCGAGGGAGGTTTGGAAAGCATGGAGCCTACCACCATACCGGCTACGGACGCCAGGAACACGTAGGTCACTGGCATAACGTTCCCTACCAAGTATTCGCCGTGGCCTTTTCCAGCATCGAGAAAGATGTCTTGGTAGAAGAAATAGAACCAAGTCACTACGGTAGCCAGAATACAGCCAACGGCTCCCCCGAAGCTAGCTCTTTTCCAATACACGGCGGCGAACACCAGCGGAAAGAGCGCGGCGAACCCTGAGAAGCACCAGACCCCAAGTGAAAAAACGCTGGAACCTTGAAGATACAAAGCCATGACGTATGACACTGCCACGATTCCCACAATAAAGGCACGAGAAAAAAAGATGAGTTGCTTGTCGCTGTACTTGTCTTGGCCGCCCGCAGCCACAACCACATCATTGGTGAACATCGTGCCTAGACAGACGAATTGGGAGTCGAGCGAGGACATGATGGCGGCGAGAATTCCAGCCATGAGCAAGCCGGAAAGCAACGGGTTTTCGACCAAGGTACGCACCATTGTGGCAAGAGCGGCGTTGGCGTTAGGCCCACCTCCTCCGGGAAGTGGCGGGATGCGGAGGTCACCCGCAGCGTAAAGGCCAGCAGCCCAAATGCCGATGAGGATACAGGGCACCCAGACAATGGCGATGCAGATGGGATGGGCGATTACCGTGAGCTTGAAACTCTTGGCGTTCTTGGCAGTGAGCCAATGTTGAAAGAGGTGGGGAAACATACCAACACTGAGCGGGATTAGAAGGTATGAGAAAAAGTGCCAGTCTCCAATAGAGCCTTCCCGAACGAGTTTTTCAGGAGCGTTGTCCTTCACGATTTCTACTGCTTTGGATAGACCGCCCAGCTTGTCGGCGATCATGTAGAAGGCTATGACGCCCGTAATCATGAACACCACGGTCTGGAATGTGTTTGCCCATGCTGCACTACGAACACCTCCGAAGAAAATGTAGAATAAAACTACGCAAGACACTACCAAGCCGCTCAACCAGCCTGGCACGCCACCGGCAAGCGGATGCGGGATAACCTTGCCGTTAGGCAGCGTCTTGTCCGGCAAGGAAAAAGCTTCCGGGAACATACCTGATGTGATGGGCTGTACAACCTTCATGACCGAAATCAAACCTACCAAAAGGTACGGAATTATAAGCAGCACGAGAATGGGAAAGAGGATGTAGCCCAACTGCTTTGAATCAAAGCGATCCCTGAAAAACTGGATTTGAGTGACGTAGCCATACTTCTTCCCAAAGGACCACAACTTGATGCCGATGACGAAGAAGACGGCCGAGTGAATCAAGCCACTCCAAGAGGCCATGAGTCCGTAGGTGCCGATGCCTTGGGAAAAAGCTTTGCCCGAGGAACCGACCAATGCGAAACCTGTCATGGTAGTGCCGAACACGCTCATCAGCAGCATGAACGGCCCGATCGACTGGCTGGCTACGAAATAGTCCTTGCTGGTGCCCCGAAAGAGGCGACCGCTCATTACTCCGAGCCCCATCAGGAGTCCCATGTAAACAAGCAAGACGTAAAGCGGAGTCCGGGAAGCCGACTCCCCTGTAGCAGCGAGGAAAAAAGCATCGTTCATGATCCTTCTCCCTTTGCTTGTGAGCTCTTTGTCGGAGATTCCTCGTTGGCCCAACGCTCAAGCTCTTCAGGCCAAGTTCTGAAGCAGGCCAAGGCCCACAGGAAGGAACAGGCCACGGAAAATAAAGCGTGGTAGGCCAGACCGATGGGCATGAAACCCATCATCAAAGTGTCGTCCGACCAAAGCCAAAAGTCCTGATGGGCGATGAACAGGAACAGGAACAGCCCCCAGACGAGGGCCTTTCCAGAAGAGGATTCCGTAGTGCTCACGGTTATTTCCCGATAGCGTAGAGGTGCGTCTGGGTAGCGACGTAGAGGACACCGTTAGCAACCACGGGGGAACTATAAACGGGGGCTCCCATATCCACAGTCTTGACTTTCGGCTTCTTCTTCCCGTGATCCAGAATGATCAAGTCGCCATCCTCATTGCCAAGAAGGACTTTGCCGTCTACGACCAAAGTCGAACCCCAGATTCTGCTGAAAGAATCATGCTTCCAGTAGAGCTTGCCCGTTTTGGCGTCGAGGCAATGGACGATGCCGGCGTACTCGGCTATGTAGA
>JABHOU010000608.1 GCA_018695085.1 Opitutia bacterium
ACGCACGGGGTGGGACCATCGAGGGAGGCGACCTCATCGGTTAGCTCTTCGATGACTTGTCGAGCTATGTCATTGCCGTCTATGAGTTCCATGGTCTTCAGATTGTTGGAAATTCTGTTTTTCGCCGAGGAGCGAGGCGTAGCCTACCGAAAAGGTAGGAAACTTTTAGATCGCGATGGAAACTAATCGCGACCGCGCATCAAGCGAGCTCGAATAATAAGGTTTTTCGAGCCTTCCTCCACTGGTTCCAGTTTACCTAAAATGGTCACGCGCCGATCCCGGAAATCGAGTGGATCGACGGCTCGCATGGCATCGACGTCGACATACGCGAGGCGTTTGCCGGCGGCATTCAGGAGTTGGTAGGGAAAATCCCTTTCGTAGCCTAGCTTTCGGGGGTTAAGCACGAGCTTCCCTTCGAAGTTGCGATGCAGGCTGACCGCAGGAGGAGGAAAAGGAGTCTTTAAGGGCATGCGGATATCACCTGGTTTCTGCTGGTCGGTTTCAATCGGGGGCAATTCCCTGATTTCTGCCGATGCAGGTGCGGTGTCCTTCGTTGCGGTCACGGGCGGGCTAGCTTCGGCAACGGCGCCATCGTTCCACCGGTCGCGACCCAACACAACGGGTTCCACCTCGTTGGGTGGCGAAGGTTGCTTCCCCGGGAGAGGGCTTTGAAACGCCGCGGCCAAGGAACTTGGCGGTGGAGGCGGGCTGGATTGGAAGAGTGGATTGCCTCGTCGCAAGCTACTAACGACAGGACTGCTTTCGCCTGCGTCGAGTTGCGCGGGGTGCAAGGCTTGTGCGGAGAGGTAGCTTAAAGCCGGCAAGGAGATAGCGGCGAAGAGAATTGAAGATCGTTTGAGAAAATTCGTCAATTTAGCCATGGTTAATCATCGTTAATGGGTTCTTAGGCGAAGAGCAAATCAATTTCTGCCTGAGTCAGTTCGCGTACCTGTCCCAGCGATAGGTTTCTAATGGAAAATCGGCCGATATTCACTCGCTGCAAGCGTTCCACGGTGTAACCAAAAGTGGCAAACAACCTGCGAATCTCCCGCTTTTTCCCATGTCCCATCTCTACTTCGACCCTCTTGGGAAGCCTCTTGTTCGATTTTGCTGGAAGCACTTTGTCAATTCGCAGAAATTCTCCCTCCACTTTTCTCCCTTTTTCCAAAAGGGGAACGTGATCAGGTTCCAGCGGTCGAGAAAGTTTCAGCGTGTAGACCTTTGTCACCTCGGACGAAGGGTGGGTGAGACGATGGGCGAGATCCCCGTCGTCGGTGATGACCAATAGGCCCTCACTGTCCTTGTCCAGCCTGCCCGCGCAGAAAAGCCGCTGCTTTGCATATTGTTTGGGCAACAGGTCGAAGACTATGCGTTCGGCATGCGGGTCGTCATTCGTACATGCGAATCCACGTGGCTTGTGCATGATCAAGGAAACTTTTTCTGAAATCCGGGCACGCACCTGTCTGCCATTCACCCGAACGTTGTCATCGCTTGGGTTCACTCGCATTCCTAGTTGGGCTACCTTCCCATTGACGGTTACTTGGCCTTCGGTGATCCACTCCTCGGCCTTCCGTCTTGAACACAAGCCCGCCTCGGCGATGAATTTCTGCAACCGGGGACTATCCGCCTTTGCGGCATCCGGCTTGCGTCCTCCATTATTTTTATTTGAATCTTTAGTCATGTACATTCGCGGGTTGCTAACCGCCCTTGATTTCCTCAAAAGTCAAACCTCAACGATTTCAACCAGTTTTATTTCACCAGTCGAATACTACGAAAATTACATATATGACAGAAGAAAACTCACCCAAGCTTGCTCTTGTGACCGGTGCCGGTCGCGGTATCGGTCGCGCAATTGCCACGGCGCTTGCTCGCGATGGCATGGAAGTCATTTGCGTGAGCAAGTCTCCGGATTCGTGTGGAGCCGCTGCTCAGGCCATTACTGAAAGTGGCGGACTTGCCCAGTCGTTGGCAGTGGATGTTTCCGATGGCAACGCCGTACGCGAAGCCTGCGAAAAAATTCTTGAGGAGCGCGAGTGCGTAGACGTTCTTGTAAACAATGCGGGCATCACTCGCGATAATCTTCTGTTTCGGATGGGTGAGGAGGATTGGGACAACGTCATCGCCACCAACCTTTCGAGTTGCTTCCATTGGACAAAGGCCCTCGGGAGACCGATGACCCGCAAAAGGTGGGGTCGCATCGTGAATGTGTCGTCGGTGGTCGGGTTGACGGGGAACGCCGGCCAAGCAAACTATTCCGCGGCCAAGGCTGGAATCATAGGCTTCACCAAAAGTTTGGCCCGAGAATTCGCCGCCCGATCCGTTACCGTGAATGCGGTCGCCCCAGGCTTTATCGAGACCGACATGACTTCGAGCTTGGACGAGCGAATCCTTGAAGGCGCCGTTTCCGCGATCCCGCTCAAGCGTTTCGGAACCGTCGACGACATCGCCGAAATGGTCGCTTTTATCTGTTCCGAGAAGGCCGGTTACGTCACGGGTCAGGTTTTTACGGTTGACGGCGGCATGGTCATGTGAAGAAGAGGAACCTTTCTTTTTAACTTTTGAAATTTACATTATGTCAGATAGCAACGCAGACCGAGTAAAGAAAATCATCCGCGACCAGCTCAACGTCACCGACGAGCAAATCACACCTGAGGCCAGTTTCATAGACGACCTTGGCGCCGATTCTCTCGATCAAGTCGAGCTGGTGATGGCCTTGGAAGAGGAATTTGGTAAAGACATTCCCGAGGAAGAAGCTGAGAAGCTTCAGACCGTTGGGTCCGTAGTCGCGTATATCGATTCGCAAGCGGCAGGCTGATTTTTTTGAACCTCTCGCGGAGTTTTCTTTAGAATATCCGCTGTTCCATGTCTCCTGCTGAATCCGACACCCGCATAGTCGTCACTGGTCTTGGTGTTCTTGCCTCCATTGGCAGCGACGTAAACTCTTTCTGGGATTCTCTGGTAGCCGGTCGTTCCGGCATTGGTCCCGTAACTCGTTTCGACTCGACCGATATTGCCAGCAAGGTCGCTTCCGAGGTAACGGATTTCGATCCCGCTACCGAGATGGATCCCAAGGAGGTCCGCCGAAACGACCGTTACGTGCACCTCGCCTTTGGAGCTGCCCGTCGTGCCATGACCGATGCGGGCCTGTCCAAAGAAGACCTCGAACCCGAGCGAACTGGAGTGCTGGTTGGCTCTGGCATAGGCGGATTGGAAACGGTCGAGAGTCAGCTTGGAGTACTCTTTGAGAAAGGGCCGAGGCGAGTATCGCCTTTCATGATACCCTCCCTCATCGCGAATATCGCCGGGGGTGTAATCGCCATCGAGCTCGGTGCCCAAGGACCCAACTTCGCCGTCGTCAGCGCCTGCGCTTCCGGCTCCCATGCGATCGGAGAAGCTCTCCGTATGATGCGCTCGGGTTTGGCCGACGTCATGCTCGCCGGAGGTAGCGAGGCCTGCGTAACTCGCATCGGTTTCGCCGGCTTTTGTTCCATGAAGGCCATGAGCACACGCTATAACGACGATCCCGCCCGGGCTTCCCGGCCCTTCGACGCGGGTCGCGACGGTTTCGTCATGGGGGAAGGTGCAGGTGTCCTCGTACTCGAGACTCTCGAGCACGCTAAGGCTCGAGGAGCCAAGATTTACGCCGAGCTTGCCGGCTATGCAGCCACTTGCGACGCTTATCACATTACCTCGCCCGATTTGGAAGCCACGGCCCTAACCCGGTGTATGCAGTTGGCGTTGAATGATGCCGGGCAAGCTCCCGAAGACGTCGCCTACGTCAATGCTCACGGCACCTCCACCCCCTACAACGACCGTTCCGAGACCCTTGCCCTGAAAAACGTGTTCGGGGCACATGCCAAGAACGGTCTCGCCATCAGTTCCACGAAGTCGATGACCGGGCACCTCCTCGGTGCCGCCGGCGCCATCGAGGCGGCCACCGTATGCAAGTCCATCGAGAACAACATCGCCCCACCTACTATCAATTACGAAGAGCCCGACCCTGAGTGCGATCTCGACTACGTTCCCAACAAAGCCCGGGAAATGCCCATCGAGGTGGCCATGTCGAACAACTCCGGTTTCGGCGGCCATAACGCCTCCCTGATCTTTAGGGAGTTCAGCTAGCTAACAACACAACCTGCTTCAAAACCCCTTTAGGCCGATTCCGAGCTTCTTGGCTTGGGCGAGAACGGCTGGCTTGTCGAGAAGGAGGACGGCACCCGCCTCGAGTGCGGCGGCCGAAAGGTTGGCGTCGCCCATTGCCTGCAAGGTCTGCAGGCCGAATACGGGGACGTCGAATCGGTTGTCCTGCTTGGTTTTTCCCGTCTTTACGAAGAGAGTGTTCTTGGCCCCGAAGGTTCCCGCTCTGGCGAGCATGGGGTTGGTGCCCTCGAAGGCTTCCACGGCAAGAACCGTGCCTTGGCTCACGACCACCCCTTGGCCGACGTCGAGTCGGGCGGATTCCCGTGCTATCTCGACGCCGTGGGCGAGGTGCTCGGCTTCGATCTTGCTCTTTCCGGCCACCATGACGCCTTCGTCGGCGAGGTCGGCGTCCATAAAGGCGCGGGCGTCGAGCAAATGAACCCCTGCTTTCTCGATCTCGTCCGCGATGGCTCCGAATATGGTTTCGGCGTTTCTCCGATCCAGTCCCGCCAGCAGGCGAACCGCCTTGAGGTCGGGGTGCAGTCCACGAAACAATTTGCCCGGGGTCACTTGTCCCGCCATGACGGCATATCCCGCGTCGAACTTCTTGAGCACTTTCAGAAGCTTTCCCACTTGGCCGACTTTTACGGCAGCTCGCTCTTCGGGGCGAAATTCAGCGATCAATTCGGGCGAGGTCTCTCCCTGAAGTTCAACCAATCGTACCTGTACTCGCGCAGCGCGAGCTCGCTGGGCAAGCAGTATGGGATAGGTATCTCGTCCCGCGATCAGGGCCAGCGGTCTGCTGGCGTCGAAGTCGTTGGGGAGAAAGCGGGACATGCCTTGCTTGATCCCCTTATCCTTTGGCCACGAGGTTCACGAGCTTGCCGGGAACGTAGATTTCTCGAACGAGTTCCTTCCCCTCGATGAACGGCAGGACCCGCTCGTGCGCCTTGGCCGCGGCGATTACCTCGTCCTTGTCGACGTCCTTGGGAAAATTGCCTTCGCCGCGCAGCTTGCCGTTTACCTGGAAGACGATCACCATTTCGTCCGAAACCAGCAATTCCTCTCGATACTCGGGCCATGGATGGTTCGCCACCGAGGGCGTTCCCCCGAGTCGTTCCCAGAGCTCTTCCGAAAGGTGCGGGGCAAAGGGAGCCAGGAGTCGGAGGAACGTCTTGGCGGTTTCGGCGGCATAGTCTTCCGCCTTCTGCAAATGGTTGATCAGGATCATCATTTGCGAGATCGCGGTGTTGAAGCGCAGACCTTCGACGTCCTCCGTTACCTTCTTGATTGTCTCGTGAAGGAGTTTGATGGTGTCGGCGTTGGTTTCCTCGCCTGCTGTTCGCTTGGAATCGTTTGAGAATTCCCGCCAAACCTTCTTGAGGAAGCGGTTCACGCCCTCGATGCCCTTTTCGCTCCAAGGTTTTACTGCTTCCAGAGGGCCGAGGAACATTTCGAAGAGGCGCAGGGAATCGGCCCCGTAGGCATCGATCACGACGTCGGGGCTCACTACGTTGCCCACGCTCTTGGACATTTTGTTGCCGTCCTCCCCGAGAATCAATCCTTGGTGAAAGAGCTTTTTATACGGCTCGGGGTGTGCGAGCACGCCCTCGTCGTGCAGGAATCGGTGCCAGAAGCGGGCGTAAAGCAAATGCAGCACCGCGTGCTCGGCTCCGCCGATGTAAAAATCGGGGCCACCCCAATAGGCTTCCTTCTCCTTGGACACGAGGTGCTCGGAATTGTCCGGGTCGAGGTAGCGCAGGTGGTACCAGCAAGAGCCCGCCCATTGGGGCATGGTGTTCGTTTCCCGGGTGGCCTCCACCCATCCTTCGCCTTCGGGCTTGGCTTGATCGCGGGGTTCGGTCTTTCCGGTGAGCAGGCTAAAGTGAACTTCAAGCCACTCGGGAATGGTGGAGAGCGGGCTTTCACCGGTACCTGAAGGTTGGTAGTTCTCCACCTCGGGTAGGCGGAGCGGTAGCTCCGATTCGGGCACGGGGAGGGCGTATAAGGTTTCGCCGTCTCGAAGAGTGGTCACGCGCTCATCGGGCATCAAGTCCTTTACGGGGCCTTCCGTCGCTTCGGCCTTCTCGTAGTCTTCCTTGCTTACCCAGACGAGCGGGATGGGCTCCCCCCAGTAGCGTTGCCGCGAGAAAATCCAGTCGCGCAACTTGTAGTTGACTGCCGCCTTGCCTTTGCCCGCGGACTCCAG